>NZ_BCBD01000195.1:0-9897 GCF_001320345.1 Pseudomonas sp. NBRC 111127
GTTGGAGAGGAAGGCATTGGCTTGTTCGGCCTGAATGGTCAGCAGGCGCAGGTAGTCGGAGTCATCCATGCACACAAGCTTAGCCGTTAATCGATGACAGCAAGAGGCACGCATGCGGCCGCAGGCCATCCGCCGCAAAGGGGCCGGGAAGTTTGCGTGTACACTGCCCTTATCCACAAGCCGGCAAGGGGCATTATTCAGTGATCAGCGCACAGGTGTTGTCTGGCACCACCCTGAGCCTTGGCTGGCTGGGTTACGTGCCGCTGCTGGCCTGGGCCGCCAGCCAGGTTCGCTGGGTGGAACTGCTTACAGACCGGCGCCGCCAGCACCTGCTATTTGGCACGGTGTTCTGCCTGTTCGCGTTGTGGCTGGTAAGGCGCGATTTTGATACCGGCGTGGCGTACCACTTCATCGGCATGACGGCGGTTACCCTGTTGCTGGACTGGCCACTGGCCGTGCTGGGCGGTTTCATGGCCCAGCTGGGCCTGCTGGTGCTGGGGCGCCAGGACCTGGCGGCGTTGGGGGTCAATGGTCTGTTGCTGGTGGGTTTGCCGGTGCTGATCACCGAGGTGTGCGCCCTTGTGGTGGAGCGGGCACAACCGCGAAACCTGTTCGTTTACATCTTCTGCTCAGGGTTTTTCCCTGCCGCACTCACGGTGCTGGTCTGCGTGCCGGTGGCGCTAGGGTTATTGTGGCTGGACGGGCGCTTTGCGCTGCCAGAGTGGCTTGGCGACTTTGTCGGTTACCTGTGGCTGATGATGTTCCCCGAAGCGTTCATCAACGGCATGGTGATCAGTGCGCTGGTGGTGTTTTGCCCGGACTGGCTGGAAACCTTCAACCGCACACGGTATTTGCAGGCGCCGTGGAAGGACGATGAGCACTGAGCCCGCAGGCTAGGCCGGTGCATCATCGCCTGCCCGGCAGGTGGATCAGTTCAATGCCGCGACTCCAGGTCACCTGAATACAGCTCGTCCTCGGACTCCTGCGCCCCAGGAATCTTGTGCTCCTCCGCTGCCCAGGCACCCAGGTCGATCAGCTTGCAGCGGTCTGAGCAGAAGGGCCTGAACGCGCTTTTCTCGGTCCATTCCACTGGTGCGCCACAGGTCGGGCAATCGACGGTCAATGGCTGGCTCATGGCTGGCCTCCTTTCAAAGTCAGGTAAAAGTGGTGCAGGCGGTCAATCTGCTCATGGAGCGCGGCGAGGTCGCCGTCATTGACCACCACATCGTCGGCATGGCGCAAGCGTTCCTCACGGGCCAGTTGGGCCTTCAGTATCGCCTGCACCTGCTCGGTACTGGTGTTGTCCCGGGCCAGGGTACGCGCCACTTGCAGCGCCTGCGGCGCATCGATCACCAGCACGCGCTGGGTCTTGTGGTGCTGCCCCGACTCGATCAGCAGCGGCGACACGTAGATCGCATACGGCGACTCTGCCTTGGCCAGGTAGCTGAAAATCTCTTGCCCGATCAGCGGGTGCAGCAGTTGCTCCAGCCATTTGCGCTGCGCGGGGTCGGCGAAAATCAGCTGGCGCAGCGCGGCACGGTCGAGCTGGCCATCGGCCTGCAGCACCCTCGCGCCAAAGCGCTCGACAATGCTGGCCAGGGCCGGGCGGCCAGGCTCGACCACCCAGCGTGCGGCCTGGTCGGCGTCGACCAGGTGCACGCCAAGCTCGACGAAGCGCTCGGCGGCGGCGCTTTTGCCGCTGCCAATGCCGCCAGTCAGCCCGAGAATCCAGGGGGTAAACGCCGCAGTGGTCATCAGTATCCCAGCAGTTGCAGGTAAGAGGCGTATATTTCATCACCCCAGAGCACGGCAATCCACCCCGCAATGGCCAGATAAGGGCCAAACGGCATCGCCGTGCCTAGTGCGTGCCGGTGCAAATGCAACAAGCACAGGCCAACCAGCGCCCCGACCACCGACGACAACAGCAGCGTCAACGGCAGCACCTGCCAGCCACCCCAGGCGCCGATCAGCGCCATCAGCTTGAAGTCGCCATAACCCATGCCTTCCTTGCCGGTGACCAGCTTGAACAGCCAATACACCGACCACAGGCTGAGGTAACCCGCCACCGCCCCCCATACCGCACTGCCCAGCGGCACATACACGGCAAAGGCGTTGACGATCAGCCCCAGCCACAGCATCGGCAGCACCAGTACGTCCGGCAACAGCTGGTGATCGGCATCGATCAGGCTCAGGGCCAGCAGGCACCAGGTCAACGGCAATGCCAGCAATGCCTCGGCTGACGCACCAAAACGCCAGGCCACCAGTAGCGACAGCAGTGCGCTGGCCACTTCGACCAGTGGGTAACGCGGGCTGATGCGGGCCTTGCAGGCAGAGCAGCGCCCACGCAAGGCCATGTAGCTGAGCACTGGAATGTTTTGCCACGGGCGAATCGGGTGTGCGCACTGCGGGCAGCGCGAAGCGGGCAGGCACAGGTCGAAGCGCGGGTGCTGCGTAGTCGGCAGCCCCAGAACCTGCTGCGCTTCACGCTGCCATTGGCGCTCCAGCATGATCGGCAGGCGGTACACCAGCACATTCAGAAAGCTGCCTACCAGCAAGCCGAGCACGCTCGCCAAGGTGTAGAAGTACGCCGGCTGTTCAGCCAGCAAGGTCCATAAAGTCATGTTCAGATCAAGCTACCCAACTGGAAGATCGGCAGGTACATCGCCACTACCAGGCCACCCACCAGCAAGCCCAGGACCAGCACGATGGCCGGCTCCAGCAAGCTGGTCAACTGGTCCAGCGCCTGGCTGACCTGTTCCTCATAATGGCTGGCGGCTTTGTCCAGCATCGTGTCCAGCGTGCCGCTGGCTTCACCGATGGCCGTCAGTTGCACCAGCAAGGGTGGAAACAGCGGCTCACCCGCCATCGCCTGGTTCAGCCCCTGCCCATTGGCCATACCCTGGCGCAAGCGCAGCACCGCCTGTTCATGCAACTGGCCCCCGGTCACCCGCGCCACCGTACCCAAGGCATCCAGCAAGGGCACCCCGGCCCCATAAGCGGTTGCCAGGCTACGCGCAAAGCGCGCCAACGCCGCCTGCCCCAGCAGCGTGCCGAATACCGGCAAGCCCAACACCAGGCGCCCGAGCCACAACCGCGCAGGCGCATGCCGGCGGCACAGTTGGCGCCCGGCAAAACCTAGCACCAGGCCCAGCGCCAGCAACATCGGCGCAAACCGGCCGAACCCTGTGGACAAGTCGATCACCCACTGGGTAAATGCCGGCAATTGCGCGCCCATGCCTGCGAACATGTCCTCGAACCTGGGTATTACCTCCAGCAACAACACCGCCGACACGCCCAACCCGGTCAGCAACAGCAGCAACGGGTAGACCATCGCCTTGCGCACCTTCTTCTGCAGCGCCCGCCGCTGTTCCAGCATGCCTGCCAGCTGCTCCAGCTGCCGGTCCAGCGTGCCCGACTGTTCGCCCACCCGTACCAGGTTGCAGTAAAGCGCATCGAACCAGCCCGGGTGGCGTTGCAACGCATTCGCCAGCCCCAGGCCCGCAGCTACATCCTGTTTCAATCTAACCAGCAGCGCAGCCAGGGCGGCACCACAGCCACTGCGCCCCATCACCTCGAACGCCTGCAACAGCGGCACCCCGGCCTTGAGCAAGGTCGCCAACTGCCGGCTGAAACCCGCCGGGTCGGTTTTTTCCCGCCGCTTTGGCAGCTTGAGGCCGAGCCCGCTGGCCGGCCGCAAACTGGCCACGTTGATGCCTTGGCGAATCAACCCGGCACGTACATGGGCCGGGCTGGGCCCAGGCGTTTGGCCACTGACCGGCGCGCCATTGGCGTCGGTGCCGTGCCAGCTGTAGAGGGGGGTGGAAGTGGTCATGCGAAGGTCCTTTTGTTGCCCGTGCGACAAGCCTGGAAACAGCTTGCCGCGCCTATGCCAGGGCGCGCGTCCATGATGCTCACTAGAGTAGTTCAGCGATGATGAAGCCCAAGCAGGCAGGGGTGACAAAAGGTGACTGTTCAGGCCTACTGCGCCGCTGTCGCTTGGGGCGAGATTGACCCTAACGAGTACGCGTATCAAAAAGGAAACTGTTCATGAAAGGGCAACGCGGTATCACCCTGATCGAACTGATGATCGTTGTGGCGATCATCGGCATTCTGGCGACCATCGCCTTACCGATGTACACCAACCACCAGGCCCGCTCCAAGGCCGCGGCCGGCTTGCTGGAAATCAGCGCCCTGAAAACGGCGATGGACCTGCGCCTGAACGACGGCAAGGATGTAGCCGGCGTAGCCGAACTGGGCGGCCAGCCGGCAACGGCGCATTGCGCGATCACCGCCAACGGCAAGGCGGCCGATAGCAGCGGCAGCCTGGTTTGCACCCTGGTGGATGCACCGGCCACCGTGCTGGGCAAGGCCCTGACGTTGACCCGTTCGGCAACGGGCTGGGCGTGCACCACCGACATCGAAGAAGACCTGGCGCCGAAGGGCTGCAAGGGGGCCTGAGGGCAGGGCAATAAAGTCGTGGAAACAGGGGTTTGCGTAACGGGTGCGAGCAGTGGTACGTTGCGCTACACGCCGGTGTAGCTCAGTCGGTAGAGCAGCGCACTCGTAACGCGAAGGTCGCAGGTTCGATTCCTGTCTCCGGCACCAGTCTTTAATCCGCGATGGTTCACCACCATACGTGGAGGCCAATGAAACCGCCGCCTAGGCGGTTTTTTTGCGCCGACTCCATGGGCGTTAAAACGCCACATTCTGCGGCATTTATGTACATTCGTTAGTACATCCTAGTTCCGGTTAGCAAGCGATGTACTCACGCGTCGTGCCCGCCCAGCCCCCCGCCCAATCGACTTATCACCCCGCCTGTTTTGACTTAATCTTGCAGAGAATTTGAGATAATGCTTTTCTTTGATATGCCTTTAGCCCAGTGTTTACGGGCATAAGAGCAAAAAAATTTGAGATAAAGCATTCGCCTCCTAGAGATAATTTCGAGATGCCTAAATTTTCTCACCACGATCTCCTGCTGTTGAACCCATCCTTTGACTCGCCCCTGGTCGACGTGCTGAGCGAGCTTGAGTTCCTGCGTCGCCTGAGACTGGAGGGCGATACCCCGGCATCGATTTTCTTCCAGCTCAAGGACATCTTCCACACCCTCGAGAGCTTGGGTTCTGCGCGAATCGAGGGTAACCACACCACCTTGGCGGACTACATCGACAGCAAGGTCGAAGGCACGGCCGATAGCACCGATCAGTTGCTGGAGGTTGCCAATATCGAAAGAGCGATGGACTACATCGAAGAGGTGATGCAGCCGGGTGTGCCCCTGACGGAGCACATGATCCGCGAACTGCATGCCATGACTGTGGTCGATCTCAATCGCGAGGGTGACCGCACGCCTGGGGCCTACCGTGAAGGGGGTCTGCAGATTTCGCAGTCGGACCATCTTCCCCCGGAGGGGCTGCTGGTGCCGCAGTACATGCAGGAGCTGGTCTGCTTCATCAACCGCGACGATTCACCTAAATACGCGTTGATGAAAGTGGCGCTGGCGCACCATCGCTTTGGCTGGATCCACCCATTCGGTAATGGTAATGGGCGGGTGGTGAGGTTGCTTACTTACGCGTTGCTGATGAAGTACGGTTTCAACGTGAACGTTGGCGGCAGGGTGCTGAACCCCACGGCGGTGTTTTGCAACGACCGGGAGAAGTATTACGGCATGCTGGGGGTAGCCGATACCGGCACGCCGACAGGATTGGAAGCGTGGTGCGTTTATGTCCTCGAGGGCATTCGGGATGAGCTGGAGAAGGTGGACAGGCTCACTCAGTATGATTACCTCACGAAATCGATCTTATCCCCTGCAGTAAGCTATGCGCGCAGCCGGAAGTGGATTACCCCGGTTGAAGAGCAAATCCTGGACTGTGCGATACGCATGAAGGTGGTGAAGTCTAGCGACATCGGGCAGGCGGTCCCGAAGCTCACTGCGCCACAGCGTACGTACCAGATCAAAAATCTGGTGGACCAAGGGATGCTGCTGCCGCTTAGCCCAGGTTCAAGGCAGTACACGATCGGTTTCTCGAACAACTACTTGATACGTGGCGTGATCAAGGCATTGAGAGAGCAAGGCTTCATCCCCGAGCCACTCGATAGCCCCTGACCCGCACAGGCACGGCGCTGTAGGAGCGGTCTTGCGCTGCGAAGGGCCGCAAGGCGGCCCCTACAGCGGATCAAGGATCGCGGCACCATGGATGTCGCCTTGAGCGTGCAGAACTATTTATCGACGATCATGCGAGGTGCGAAGCGGGCGCGGCAGATTACTCAAAGGGGACTCTGGTACACCCTCCTGCACCAGCCACGAAGCATTACTGATGGCCAAAGCTGTCGAGGTGCATACTGGCCTGATGACTAGCGGCGTGGACGCGGATGATTTTTTCCTCGAGCATTTCGACTTGCTGCAGAGCTTGCTGGCCAATGCCTCGATCGGGGCGGGCGCCGCTAGCGAGGGCTGGAGCAAGCACTTGGTCAATATTAAAACCACGCTTGAAGAAATCGAGAAACTACACCGCGACTATCTCGGTTCTGGCACCCTCGCTGCGCGTGATGTTTTCTACGCCAAGCGCTCTGCACTTTTTATGAAGTTTGAGAAGCAATTGGGCAGCGTTGCTGCGTATGGTTCGGGTTTACGTCGTCAGGGCAAGATCAAGCAGGCATTGGGCATCTCGACCCGCAGTTATCTGCATACTGGTGAGATTTCGGGTTATGCCGAAAAGGTGGCAGGTGCTGCCAGGGCGTCGAACTTGGTGAAAAGGGGTGCCTATATCGGTACTGCACTGGATGTGGCGTCCACCGGCCTGTCAATCCATAAGGCCTGCACAACGGGAAGGGAGGATCAGTGTCGGCGCGCCAAGTATGTCGAAACCTCGACGTTGATGGGTAGCCTGGCGGGTGGCAGCGCCGGTGGGTTATTGGGAGGTATGGCAGGGACCGGTATCTGTGCCTTTGTTCTGGGCGTCAGTACAGGTGGCCCTGGTGCGCTGGCTTGTGCTGTCGTCGGAGGAGCAGTGGGCGGTAAAGTCTTCGGTGATGGAGGGGCAAGGCGGGCGAAATGTTTGGTGACTTTTTGTACGGCGAGGTATCGGAGTGAATGAAATTGAGCCTGGACTCATTGCGATTCTGATTCTTGCACCCATGATGCTTGCGATGGTCGTGCAGTGTTTCATCGCACATAAATACACTGAATACTACGAGTCGTTGCTAACGCGCTGTAGCTTCGTGACCGGTAATAAGATTACGTTTCAACATGCGGGTCTTTTGGGCAAGGTTATGCGTACGGGTTTGATCTCCATGGTGCTGGCCATACCTAGCATCTTCCTGCGCAGGGGGTTGATTGACTTCGATGAAGTCAAACGTTTCCCCTCAAGCATGAGGCGATTGTTGGTGAGCCTTTTGGTGATTCACATCCTCTTGGCCACCGCGCTGATTATTTTCACTTACACCTAGCCTGACCGCTTCTGCATGGGGCGCGGTACTGGCCAGCCCGATAGCGGTAGCCCCTGTGTTCGGGCATCTGCGGCCAGTCCGGCAAGCTGGCCTTTCAAACGGGAGAAACGCCATGACGGATAAAAACAACGATAACCGCCCTGTCTACCAAGCAGCGTGCCATTGCGGCACCGTGCGTTTCTCACTGCGGTTGACCGATGGTCTGCGCACCGCACGCAGGTGCAACTGCTCGCTGTGCCGTATGCGCGGGGCGGTGGCGGTGTCGGTCAATCTGGGCGATATCACGGTCACCCAAGGTGAAGAGGCGCTGACGCTCTATCAGTTCCACACCCGGGAAGCCAAGCACTACTTCTGCTCGAAGTGCGGCATCTACACCTTTCACCAGCGGCGTTCCTCGCCGGACCAGTATGGGGTGAACGTTGCTTGTATCGACGGGATGAGCCCGTTCGATTTTGCAGAGGTGGCGGTCAGTGAAGGGCGTGTTCATCCCAAGGATCGAGTGGGTGGTGGCGCCGAGGTTGCGGGATGGGTGCGGTATGCAGCTAACCCGGCCAGTGATCACGGCTGAGTGCATCGCCCATGTTCGCGTGAGCCTTCGAGATCGGGCTTGCGCCCGAACCGGGCAGGGCTAGGTCTTCAACCCTCCCTCACAGGCCTTGCACCGCCTTCAGCCCACCAACCCCATTCAGTGCTTATGACGATGATGCACATCGGGAAAGTGCGCATGGCTATGTCGCAGCGGCGCATGCACATGTGGATGGCTGTGTGGCTCAGTTCCGTCCCACTCAAAATCATGCACATGCTGGTGGTGTTCGTCGTGCGTATGGCGGTGGCCGTGACTGAGGGGGGCATGCTGATGCTCGTGAACATGGTTTTCCATCAGATGAATCCAGACCCCGATGGCCATCAATGCTGCTGCGAGCAAAAACATCAGGGATACCGATTCACCCAAGGCCAGAACCGAGATGGCCGCACCCAAAAAAGGCGCGGTGGAAAAGTACGCGCCGGTGCGCGCGCTGCCCAGCCCGCGCAGGGCCAGCACGAACAGTACCAGGCTGACCCCATAGCCGAGAAACCCCACCAGCAGGATCGGCCCCAGCGTGGCCAGCTCTGGCAGCCGTGCCCCCAGCGCCAGGGCCAGTCCGCAATTGACCAACCCCGCCATCAGGCCTTTGCTGCCAGCTATGAACAGCGAGTCCGACGCTGAGACTTTGCGGGTCAGGTTGTTGTCGATTGCCCAGCACAGGCAGGCGAACGCCACTGCCAGGGGGCCAACCCAGTCATCGGCGGCCGCGCCGGTATCCGGCCAGGACAGAACGATACCGCCCAGCACGATCGCGATCATGCCCAGCACTATCCGCCGGTCAGCGTTCTCCTTGAACACGATCCATGCCAGCACCGCGGTCAGGACCGCTTCCAGGTTGAGCATCAGCGAAGCCGTCGCCCCTGCGGTACGTGCAAGGCCGAACATGAGTGCTACCGGTGCCAGAACCCCGCCAAAGGCGATGGCACCCGCCAGCCAAGGCCATTCTCCGGTGGCAAGGCCAGGCCGGCGCCAACCGTGGTCGCGGGCAACACGTACGATGGTCAGGCCGAGCCCGCTGCCCAGATAGAGCAGCCCCGCCAGCAGGATGGGTGAAAGGTTCACACCCAGTAGCTTGGCCAGCGGGGTGCTCGCACCGAACAGCGCCGCAGCAGACAACGCGTAGAAAACGCTCACGTTCATGGGGGTACCTACCAGACTCATCGCATGCAGGAGAGCAGCATAGCGTTGCCTGGTGGGGTTGACTCAAGCATTACTTCTGGCTGGCAACGGGGGGCTGCCTTGCAGCCCTTTCGCGACGCAAGGCCGCGCCTACCCCGGCCCGCGTGGCGAAGCGGCAAATGCACCCGGCTCAGCCCACCGCAACCGCCGCATTCAGCACCAACACCACGATCAACCCCACCACCGCCACAATCGACTGCACCACCGAGATGGTCTTGGTCGCTTCCCCCATGGTCATGCCAAACGACTCTTTCACCATCCAGAAACCGGCATGGTTGGCGTAGTTGAAGAACAGCGAGCCACAGCCGATGGACAGGGCCAGCAAGGGCAGGTTCAGGCTGGGGTCAGCACCTGCCAAGGGGGCCAGCAGGCCGGCTGCGCCGACGATGCCAACTGTGGCCGAGCCGGTAGACACAGACAGCAGCATGGCGATCAGCCACCCCAGAATCAACGGCGGGAATGCCGATTGCTGGGTCAGGTGCACAATGGCATCGCCAACCTTGGCGCTGGTCAGCATCTCCTGGAAAGCGCCGCCGCCGGCAATGATCATGATGATCGAGGCAATCGGCTTCAGGCTTTTGCCCAGCGCATCGCGCAACTGCTCGGCGTTGCCACCGCGCGCCAGTACCAAGCTGAAGCCTGCGAACAGCACGCCCAGCAGCATGGCGATCAGTGGGTTGCCAAGGAAG
>NZ_BCBD01000196.1:0-9828 GCF_001320345.1 Pseudomonas sp. NBRC 111127
CAACAGTTGGCGCTGCTGCGCCATCGACCTGGCGGTGGCGGCCCTGGGCGCCATCGTCGCACCCTTCCCGCCGGGGCGCGGCAAGCTCGACATCCAGGCGCTGGTGCGCCGCTGCGATGCCCGCGCGGTCATCGTACCGGCCACGTATGCCGACATCGACCTGTGCGAGGTCATCGAGTCGCTACGCCCAACCCTGCTCTCGTTGCGCGTGCTGATCGTAGACGGCGCACCGCGTGCAGGCTGGTCGACCCTCGACGCCCTGTTCGAGCATGCGCCGATCGACAGCACCAGCCTGCCGCGCGTGTGCCCCGACTCGCCAGTACGCCTGCTGGTGTCTTCCGGTACCGAATCCGAGCCCAAGCTGGTGGCGTATTCGCACAACGCACTGATCGGTGGACGGGGGCGCTTCCTGCAGCGCATCAGCGACGACGGCGCCGAATTCCGCGGCCTGTACCTGGTCCCGCTGGGGTCGTCGTTCGGCTCTACCGCCACCTTCGGCGTGCTCAGCTGGCTGGGCGGCTCGCTGGTGGTACTGCCGCGCTTCGAGGTGGGCGAGGCGATAAAGGCCATCGAGCGCCTGCGCCCAACCTTCATCCTAGGCGTGCCGACCATGCTGCAACGCATCGCCGCCGACCCGGCCCTGGCCCAGATCGACACCTCCAGCCTGCGCGGGCTGATCTGCGGCGGTTCTGTGATCGACCAGGCCACCGTGCTGCGCTGCAGCGAAGCGTTCGGCTGCGGTTTCATCAGCCTGTATGGCTCGGCCGACGGGGTGAACTGCCACAACACCCTGGACGACCCGCTGGAAGCGGTGCTGGGCAGCGTGGGCAAGCCCAACCCGGCGGTCTGCGAGATACGTATCGTCGACGACCTGGGCCGCGAAGTGCCCCAAGGCAGCGTGGGTGAAATCACGGCACGCGGGCCGCTGAGCCCGATGCAGTACGTCAATGCGCCTGAGCTGGACGAGCGCTATCGCGACGCCGAGGGTTGGGTGCGCACCGGCGATCTGGGGTTCATCGACGCGGCCGGCTACCTCAAGCTCGCCGGGCGCAAGAAGGACATCATCATCCGCGGCGGCGCCAACATCAGCCCGGTGCAGATCGAAGGCCTGGCCATGGCCCACCCGGACGTGGTGAGCGTGGCCTGCGTGCCGGTGCCCGACCCGGACCTGGGCCAGCGCGTATGCCTGTGCGTGACCCTGCGCGACGGCGCCCCGCGCTTCGCCCTGCAGGACATCACCGGGTTCCTGCGCGAACAGGGGCTGGAAGTGAACAAGCTGCCGGAATACCTGCGCTTTTATCGCCACCTGCCACTGACACCGGCCGGCAAGGTCGACAAGCGTGCCTTGGCCGCCGACGCAGCCGGGCTGGGCGAGCCCGTGCGGCAGGTGGGCTGAGCCATGGCCAACGAGCACGTCATTGAACTGGCGCAACGGGTACGCCACTTCGTCGAGCGGCAGATTTTGCCCCGTGAGGCCGAGCTGGGCCGCTGCGACGCGGCGGCGGCGCGGCTAAGCACCGAACTGCAGGCGCAGGCCAAGGCCGCCGGGGTATTCGGCAATTTCTACCCCGTGGCCGACGGCGGTCGCCTCGCGCGCCTGAGCGACTACCTGGAGGTGGCCGCCGAAGAAGGCCGCAGCGAGTTCGCGCCGGCGATTCTTGGCTGCGACGCCACGCTGGACTGCCACATGCTGGCACGCCACGCCAACCCAAGCCTGCGCGAGCGCGTGTACCTGCCGCTGGTGCGCGGCGAGCAAGTGCCCTGCTATGCCATGTCCGAGCCCGACAGCATCGGCTCGATCCCGGCCACCCTGAACAGCCGCGCCCAATGGCAAGGCGACCACTGGCGGCTGACGGCGCGCAAGTGGTTCATCTGCCGTGCCGAGCGGGCAGATTTCGCCACCGTCATCGCCCGCACCGACGAGGGCCCGTTGCAGACCGGCCTGTCGATGCTGGTGGTGCCCTGCAACAGCCCAGGCTTTCGTTTTGTGCGGCCACTGGCGCTGCTAGGTCGTCAGCAGGGCCAGGGCGAGCTGCACCTGGAGGGGGTGCGGGTGGAGCCTGACCAGGTGCTGGGCGCGCCAGGCCAGGGCCTGATGCTGATGCAGCAACGCCTGGGCCTGGGCCGCCTGTTGCGCGCCGCCCACTGGCTGGGCCTGGCCCGGCGCTGCTTCGACGATCTGTGCGCGCGGGTGCACTCGGCCCGCGGCGCGCAGGCACGGCTCGCCGACAAGCAACTGGTACGTGCCCGGGTATACCGCTGTTACCGCGAGATCGCGGCGGCCCGGGGCCTGCTGCGCGAGGCAGCGGCCACCTTCGATCGCGGCCAGGCCAGCGCCATCGAAGTCAACCTGGCCAAGCTGGCGGCCTCCGATGCGCTGTCGCTGGCCGTGGATTCGGCGATCCAGATAATGGGCGCCGAGGGCCTGAGCGAGCTGTCGCCGCTGTCGGGCATCTACCGCGGCGCCCGCACCACGCACATTCTCGACGGCACCGACGACGCGCTGATCAGCACCCTGGGGCGCGACCTGCTCCAGGCCACGCGCCCCGGCCGCGCCTTCGACGTGCTGACCCCTTCCGTTCCTTCGCCTGCGAAGGAGGCCCCATGAAGCGGCATGTTCCGCTGGCCGCCCTGCTCACCTGCGCCATGGGCCTGCCGATGATGGTGTTCTATGCGCTGGGTGTACTCGGCCCGCAACTGATTCAAGCGCTGGGGCTGGACCGTGAGCAACTGGGCTGGCTGACCACCAGCGCATTCGGCCTGGCGGCGCTGCTCTCGCCATGGGCCGGGGCGCTGGTCCAGCGCATTGGCTCGCGCCGTGGCTTGCAGGGGCTGTTCATGCTGGTGGCACTGTCCTTCAGCCTGGTGCTGGTGCTGCCGGGCTTCGTCGGGCTGGTGATCGCCCTGGCCTTCTGCGGCGTGGCCCAGGCGCTGGCCAACCCGGCTACCAACCAGGCCATCGCCCAGGCGGTGGACGCACCGCGCGCCAGCCTGGTAGGCATCAAGCAGGCCGGGGTGCAGGCCTCGGCGCTGCTCGCCGGCCTGACCCTGCCGGTGCTCAGCCAGGCCCTGGGCTGGCGCATGGCGCTAGGCTGCTGGGCGCCATTGGCGCTGCTGCTGGCGCTGCTGGTCGCTCGGCAGATCGCCCCGGCGCCCCAGGCGCATCGACCGCCCGTACGCGTACAGCGGCCCAACGGCTGGCTGCTGCGGCTGATGGCCATCCAGGGCTGCGCCGGGCTGTGCCTGTCGGCCTTCATCACCTTTTTTGGCGTGCATGCCAGCAGCCTCGGTGTGACGCCCGCGAGCATCGGCTTGATGATCAGTGCGTTCGGCGTCACCGGTGTGCTTTCACGGCTGCTGCTCACGCCGTTGGGCGCGGCTTTCAGGGATGAAACCGTGTTGCTGGGCGGCCTGTTCCTGTTCGCCCTGGCGACGATCGTGTTGATGCAACTGGCCACGCCCGCGCGCCACTGGCCCCTGTGGGCCGCGGTGGTCGGAATGGGCCTGAGCCTGGTAGCCAGCAACGCGGTGGCCATGAGCATGCTGCTGCGCGAACCGCGCTTCGGCGGAGTTGCCAGTAGCGCCGGGCTGCTGTCGCTGGGGTTCTTTGGTGGTATCGCACTGGGCCCACCGCTGTTCGCCGTGCTGCTGCGCCAGCCCGGCGGCTTCACCGCGGGCTGGACACTGCTGATGATCGCCTTGTGCCTGGGCGCCGGGCTATGCCGCAGCCTGTACCGGGCGCGGCAGGTGTCGGAGGGCTGCGCCGATGCCGGAACAGCGTAAACGCGAGGCGATCATCGAAGCCCTGCTGGCGCCCCTGCCGCGCATCTCGCAGCAGTGCGATGGCCATTTCCCGTTGTACCGCGTCGATCGGGACTCGCCCTGGAAACTGTCGCGCCGCGGCTCCTGGCTGGGCGGCTTCTGGGCCGCGCTTTGGTGGCGGCGCGCTCAGGCCAGTGGCAACGCGGTGGATGTGGCCGAAGCACGGACCTGGAGCGCCCGGCTGGCCGCACAGCTTGGCGAACCGAGTGTCAACCGCAGCTTCGTGTTCTGGTACGGCGCCGGCCTTGCCGCCCGCCAGTCGTGCGATGAGCAGGCCCGTGGCCTGACCACCCAGGCGGCCGCGGCACTGGCCGCGGACTACGATCCACAGTTGGGCGGTTGGTGGCTGGGCACAGGGCTGGGGGCTGGCGAGGCTGGCGCCAGGACCTTGGACATCGACGCACTGGCCCCGACCCTCGCCCTGCTGCATGCCAGCCCGGACGCCGACCATTGGGCCTTGGCACGCCAACACCTGCAGCGTTGCCTGAACAGCTTGTCCGAGCCCTCGGGCGCCTGGGCCAACCAGGCCCTGTTGCTGCCAGGCGGTAACTGGCAGCGTACCGCGCCAGGCCAATGGGCCCGGGGGCAGGCCTGGGCGATGCTGGGGCTGGCCGAGGCCGTAGGTCGCTATGGTGGTGAATACGCCGAGGCCGCAGGCCGGGCCTGCGAGTACTGGACCCAGCACTGGGGCGCCGCCGCCGCCAGCGGCCGCCCAGGCGCCGACGAGGCCGACCCCTGCGCCATCGCCATCGCCTCGGTGGCCTTGCTGCGCCTATGGCAATGCCTGCCGGGGCGTAATGCCTGGTGCGAGCTGGCCTGCCGGCAGATAGCCGGGCTGCTGACAACGTCGGTGCGGCACGGCTGCTTCATCGGCCACCGCTATCGCCTTGATGCGCAGCGTATCGGCCTGGTGGAAACGCCCTGCGCGACCTTTTTCCTGGTCGAGGCGCTGCGCGCCCAGGGTCAGGTACTGGCTGGCGACGGCGGCGTGGCGGGGTGGTGAGCGGCGGGCGGATTTCAGGCTCAAGCGGCCTTATGGTGGGAGGTTAACCGCGCTATGGAAACGGATCTGCGGTTGCTCGGGGATGTCGACCAGCGTGCTGGAGTCATCGCAGATGATCATGGTGTGGCCTGCGGCGGTGTGCTCGAAGTAGTAGAACGGGACTTGAATACGCGCCGGTTCTGCAGCGACAGCAGCGCGGAGGCCAGGTCCATGATTATCGGGGGATGCATTCGCCCGTCTCGCTTCTTGGCGCCCCCGCCTCACTCGCCGAAAAATGCTTCATAGCGTGGATTGGTTCAAATTTTCCGCCACTTGCAACTCTGGCAGATGGCCACTGCCAGTGCGGCCGTACCGGCACATGCGGCATGCGGCAAGGCTCGAAGCAGGCCATGATGCTCAATTGCCATTATTGCCGCGCACGCCTGTCATGAGAACAATGAACGCCTGTCAGACCTTTGTACTCATCTTGGTGTCTGAACCGAAATGCTGCGCTCGCCGCCGAAGCGTCGCCTATTTCCATGGACAGTGAAGCGAAAATGGATCTTGTAGCCAACATCCCCAGCTGGGGAGACATCGAACGCAACCTCGAATAGAAATTCAGCGAGCTCAACCAAAGCGTCGATAGCGGCCTGAACAGCGCCCAGGAGGCGTGGGACGGTTTCAGTCGACGGGTCAGTAATGGCGCCAACCAGGCTTATGGCTATCTGGGTGGGCAGCGCATCGACAACGTGCGCCAGGCCATGGCCCTGTCCTACCCGATCATCCAGGACAACCTCAAGCGCAAGTGGTCCTCGATCGGTATCGAGCAGATCCTGCCGGTGCTGCTGCAACTGGTCAAAGAAGTGTCGATGATCCTCGGTGGCAGCGTGGCGGTTGGCTCGCTCGCCGGTGGCGTGGCCGGGGCGTTCGCCTTTGGCGTCGGCGCGGCGCCAGGGGCGGTCGCCGGCGCTGGCATCGGCCTGCAAGTCGGCAACCTGATCCTCATGGGACTTGGGCTGTCCGCCATTGCCGAGTATTTCTATCAAGGCTTGCCGGCGTGCCTGTCGACCCTGCAGCAAGGCATGGCCACGGCCTGGTTTGCCGAGGATGGCCTCAAGCCCACCGGGCTGGACCCAAGCGGTGGCTCGTCGGCGCAGGCTCAGGAGCGCGTCGAGCGCGCGGCACGTCAGCTTGCTCGCGGGCAGGAGCAGTTGGTACTGCTTCTACTGACAGCCATTGTCACCTACCTTACTCGGGGGCAAATGAAGGCCGGCGTCATGAGCAGCATGGAAAGCATTGCCGCCCGGAGCGCTCGGCTGCAGGCTCAGATCTCCAACAAGCAGCTGGCGGCCTGGTTGGCGAAGAATGAGCAGAAGCTGTTGGCGCAGCCGGAACTGCTGGTAAAAGAGGCGACCCCGATCAAGCCAGCACAGCCTGAGACGATGCGTGAGTACTACAGCAAGCAAGACCCGAATTTCACGCCGATCGAAGAGCAGATCGAAAAAGTTAGCACCTTCAAGACCAAGGGCTTGTCCAATGCCCAGATTGAAGATTTCCTCAACACCGCCGACGGTAAAAAATTGCTCGGCAAACTCCAGGCTGCGGCTCCAGACGCTGATGCCACGACCATTTACTCTCGGGCCTTCGACCAAGTCGCTTCCGGGTCAACCATTCCTGAGATCAAGTTGATCGATTCACCGCTGGTCAAGATCGTGCCCGAGGGACAAAGCGTGTCGCCTTACTCGCCGTTCTTCACGACTCACGAGGAGCTACAGGCAGCGGCGAGCTCTGGTAGGACCTTGGCTGACAGCTTCGGCGTGCCACTGGGTAGCGAATCGACTCGGTACTCGGTCTTTGAAATGTCGCCCCTGCAGCCAACCGAAGTTTTTGTGAGTAAAGTAGCCCCTACCATAGAGCTCAATGGCACAATTTCACGCACCGGTGAGGCAATGCAATACCTCACACCCAATCGTAGCGAATGGGGCACTCCAAAATTGATAGGCACCCTTTCCAACTAGGGCTGAACATGAATACCGAAAAACTCAAACAGAAGTCGGTCAAGCTTCGCATGTTGATCGACAGCCTGAAGGCACAGGACCCCGCTGCCATGAAATTGAGCGTAGAGCTAGAGCCGCTGCTGCATGCGGCAGAGCGACAGCTGATCCATTCCGCCATGGAATGGCGCGACATCCCGGGTCGCTACCTGTTCACTGAAGAAGGCTTGCAGCAGTATGCCGATCTCGAGCATGCGTTTGCAGAGTTTCGCATTGAGTTGACAGGTGGAGAGTCACCTACATTGGCCCGACTCAAAGCAAGTATGGGGGAGAAACCCCAATAAGATAGCAACTGATTTCCTTTATGTTTTGGCTTGAACGCGCTTGATAGTCCCTTCGGTATTACAAATAGGGTGAAAGCCGGGCTGCGCGACGCGGGGCCCTCCACTCAACCTGAAGATGGCCAAAGTCGTGAGGCGCGAGCGCAGTACTGGAATATCGATGTAGATCTGGCGCCAACGAGCCAGCGCCGAAAAATGCATGGTGGTGGCCGCCCCCAAATGCCCAGCCGAGAGTGATTCGGTAGAAGGGGAATTCGCGGCTGTCGCCTAATGCACCGGCTTGTTCAAGACCGAGCTGGTAGCGGGCGGTACTGCGGTTGCGCAACTGGCTGTTGGCTTTGGATTTGTACTTGATCTCGCCGCGTAGCTTATAGAGGGTTTGCACTAGTACACCGGCCGGGTCGTACTGGTAACGGCGGTGGATCGGGTTGTAGGCGTGCTTGATCAGCAAAGAGGTGTTGATGCCGGTATAGTGCACCTGCAAGAGCTTGTCGGCCGGCAAGGTCGAGGCATACTGCCAGTTACGGTAGTCTGATCACATACAAAATAAGAATACGCTAAAAGATGATATCTCTCTCCGAGCGACTACATAATAATAATTGTCAAAAAAGCAAATCCTTACAGCAAAGAAAGAATTAGATCTTATTGCCAAACCAATGAGACGAAATTTTATAGCGGCGAACGGCGCCATCTATCATCAAAACTTAAAACTTCTTTTTTCTTTATTTTCCAAACTCCATCTTTAGCCACCAAATAAATCTTGGCGCAGGTTTCGGCACCTTTAGTTTGCTGCACCTTGATTGCCATCGTTTCTCCACCTACTCCCAAAACCTCTAACTTATCAGTCGCAGGATCATAAGTGGCAGGCTTGGCGCAGCCAAGATCCACAAGTCGCCCATAGTTATATTTATCCTTAACGGCATATTTGTCGAGTATCTCTTCAAGTTTTTTTGCATAAATTTCTTTCAGTTGAGAATCGTCTACCCCCTGAGCCAGGTTTATTTTGCGCTGCTCAAAGAACTCAATCTCCCAGCAGTTCATTTCCCTCATGAAAGCTACTAATTCACTAGGAGGACTCATAGCTAAATTCTCCCTTAGACAGATTAATTCGCAAAAACACCTTCAAGGATTTTCTCACCTGAATAATACATGCCATAAGTTATGGGGGTTGCGGCATTCCGCCATTATGGTAGACCATGTATAGCTCAATCACGAAGCTTAGCTCAACATCATAGCCCCTTGGATTTATCCGCGAGAAGCCTGGCCTTTAAAGATTAACAGTTCGTGCTTTATTGGCTGAATATGTAATCAGTATACTTGACTACATCCAATACATTAACAAAATCCTTCGAGCAGAGAGCTATCGTAGGCCTTGTCCTTTATAATTTTCTTTGACGTCATCGCTTCCTTTATTGCAACTTCATTTACAGCCACGCCACAAAACTTAACAGCACAATGTAGCAAGACAGCAGGATATGAGTATTCATCGGGAGACGAAACAACATCACCTATGATTCTATCAGTCGGCACTATAGCGGCTAACATCTTGGGAATATAGAACTCTTCCAGAACGAGCCGAATATGACTGCAGACTTCTTCTACCAAAGCGGGAGCCGGTGTTTTTATAGCCCCGCCAAAATCCCCACTGAATCGTTTGCTCTGCTCACCTGACGAAATGAACGAAAAACAGCCCTCATTAAATAAATTACTTCTGTAAGGAGGTGTGAATTTTGACGCGCACTCGAAAAGCTCGCCCCCTGAAACAATCCCAGATAGCACATAAGAATCTACACGAGCGATATGATCAAAAAAAGTTCAGCTACATTTTTTTATTGCATTTGAATTTTAGTTTATTCTTTGCAGCCACCACGCCCACGCCATCAAATTTAGACGCAACGATCTTTAGCTCTTTAAGCAAGGCGGCCTCAAAATACAACCGATCCTCTGCACTCATAATTCACCTATATCTAAGGAAATCAAATATTACATCATGTACAGCTCCTTTACCACCAAGCAATTTTCCGCGCATGCTTTTAGTATCAACTTTCAGCTTAGCCGCAGTACCACGAGATGGCGTAATAGTTCCTCCCCGCTCTACCGAGCCCCACGAGCGATAGGTCGCCTGCCAAACGATCTTACCGTCACTATCCATCAACTTTAACGGCGTGCCAATCTGGTCCGTATGGAAGTAATAGACCTTCTGCCCTTCCCCTTCAACCTGATCTACCCGCGCCAACGGTGCATGGCTAAAGCTTTCGTAAGCGCTCCATGAACCCCACATTCAAAGCGCTTACCTGATCTCCGATGCTGTGCTCCCGATTTCTTTCTGGAGCTCGCCGACCATGATGCGACCCGACGCCAAAGTCGAAAAAGTTTATGACTCAGTAGCGCCAGGTCCATCTGATAGAGTTGTGACAGCCCTTCACTCCCTGAAAAATGTTAAAGCAACAGATCTTCTTCGCTAACGGGTGCAAAAGTATTGAATTTGAACAGCCTTCGGCTCTGTGGGTTTAGCAGGGAAATCAGATCCGTCAACATGGCGCGTCCTTGATAAATGGTAGTTAATTCTGCTTATTATTGGCGCTTCAGCTTGAAAAGCCGGGCCAACCATGAAGCATCGCGCAACGCACGCACATATTCAACTTCAGACAATAGGTATTGACGTGCCTCGCGACGCTCACGTTCTTTT
>NZ_BCBD01000197.1:0-9657 GCF_001320345.1 Pseudomonas sp. NBRC 111127
AAACACCTCCAGCGCCTTGTCGACTTCGGCGTCGGTGCTGAAACGGCCGATGCTAAGGCGCACGCTGTTGCGCGCCTGGTGCTCATTCAGCCCCAGCGCCAGTAGCACGTGGGACGCCGTGTTGCTGGCCGAGTTGCACGCCGAGGTGGTGGACAACGCCAGTTCGCTGGCCAGCGCCGCACTGTTGAAGCCCGGGCTGTCGATGCACAGGTTCAGGGTGTGCGGGATGCGTTGCGTGGCGCAGCCATTGAGGCTGACCCCGGGCAACTTCAGCAAGCCTTCCTGCAGCCGCGTGGCCAGCTGCGCAAGGCGCAGGTACTCGCTGTCGCCGGGCTGCCCGGCTAGGGCGAACGCACTGCCCATGCCGGCAATCTGGTGAGTGGCCAAGGTCCCGGAACGCAGGCCCTGTTCATGGCCACCGCCGTGGATCTGTGCGCGCAGTACCGGGCGGGCGCGAGGCCCGACGTACAGGGCGCCGATACCTTTGGGCCCGTAGGCCTTGTGCGCCGAGAACGACATCAGGTCGACAGCCATCGCGCGCAGGTCGATCGCCAGTTTGCCCACTGCCTGTGCGGCGTCCACGTGCAACAGGGCACCCTGCGCGCGAACGCACTCGCCAATGGCGGCAACGTCGGTGACCGTGCCCAGTTCATTGTTGACGGCCATCAGCGATACCAGGCGGGTATCGGCGCGCAACGCGGCTTGTACCGCCGCGGGCTGGATCAGGCCACGGGCATCAGGTGCCAGGCGCGTGACCGCCCAGCCTTGGCGCTCCAGTTCGGCCACGGTGTCAAGTACGGCTTTGTGTTCCAGCAGGCTGGTGACCAGGTGCCCGCGGTGGTCGATGCCGTTGGCAACGCCTTTGAGTGCCAGGTTGTTCGACTCGGTGGCGCCAGAGGTCCATACCAGCGCTTCGGCCGGGGCGCCAATGCGCTCGGCCACTTGCTGTCGCGCCTGGTCCACCACACTGCGGGCGGCCTGGCCGTAGGCATGGCCACTGGAGGCCGGGTTGCCGAAGTTGGCCTGGCGGCCAAGGCAGGCGAGCATGGTTTCGACCACCCGGTCATCGACCGGGGTAGTGGCGGCGTAATCGAAGTACAGCGGGGCGTTAGGCATCGGGGCATGTCCATGTTTGTCGCCGTGGGGTCGGCGATCGTTGGCATCAGCCTATCGTGCGGTCGAAAGATGCTTTTCGCTTCCCGCTGGGCTATTTGTGGCGTATTTGCATGCTTGTTCTATTTGATTTCCTTTCTGGAGAATATTTTTCTCGATTCATTCTTTCGCACAGCACACCGTGATACGCATCGACCGGTTTCAGCGCGCATTTTAGGCAGGTTCAAGCGCTTTTTCTTCGTCGGCTACCACACGTTGGCACAGCTCGGTGATCTGCTCGCGCATCCAACGGTTGGCCGGGTCCTGGTCGGTGCTTTCATGCCAGTACAGGTGGGTTTCCAGGGCCGGGACCTCCACCGGCAGTGGGTGGTAGCGCAGCTGATGACGGCGAGCGAAACGCTCCGGGACGGTCATTGCCATGTCGGTCTGCTGCAACACTTGCGAGGCCATCAGGTAGTGCTGCGAGCGCAGGGCGACCTTGCGCTGCACGCCCATCTTGCCCAAGGCCAGGTCGACATACCCCAGGCCGTTGCGGCGGCTGGAAATGTGGATATGGGTCATGCCCAGGTAGCTGTCGAGGGTCAGTTTGCTGTCCGCCAGCGGGTGGCCCTGGCGCAGGGCACAGACGTAGCGGTCCTGCATCAACTTCACGTGGCGGACCTGGGGGTCGGTGTTCAACGGCGCGTCGATGGCGAAATCCAGGCGGCCGGCGGCCAGCTCCTTGGTGGTTTCACGGCGCTTGCACAGGAAACTTTCGATCAGCACCGCCGGCGCCAGGCGGCGCAGCCGCTGGAACAGTGGCGGCAGAATGACCGCTTCGGTCAGGTCGGTCATGCTGATACGGAAGGTTTTGTTGGCCTGTTGCGGGTTGAAAATGCGGCTTTCCTGTACTGAGGTGCGCAGCAGCGCGAGGGCGTTGCGCACCGGGCCGATGATGTTCTGCGCCATGGGCGTGGGCACCATGCCTTGCGCAGTGCGCACGAACAGCGGGTCGTTGAAGGTTTCGCGCAGGCGCGACAGGGCGTTGGACACCGCCGGCTGGGTGATGCCGACGATCTGCCCGGCGCGGGTGAGGTTGGCTTCGGTGTAGATCGCATCGAACACGATGAACAGGTTGAGGTCGACCTTGCTGAGGTTCATGGGCGCCGCTCTTTGTTGGAGTTATCTGCCGATCATATATCGGTTATGAATGTTCATACACGCTGAAAATAGACTAGGTGGATCGGGTTGCGCTGCTCTAGGCTCTGGCCATGTTCTTCGAACCGTGAAGGTAGCCCCGATGGATTTCGCCTATTCGCCCAAGGTCCAGGCACTGCGCGAGCGTGTCACCGCGTTCATGGATGCTTATGTCTACCCCGCCGAGGCGGTGTTTGACCGCCAGGTCGCCGAGGGTGACCGCTGGCAGCCCACCGCGATCATGGAAGAGCTCAAGGCCAAGGCCCGCGCCGAGGGGCTATGGAACCTGTTCCTGCCCGAGTCGGAGTACGGCGCTGGCCTGAGCAACCTGGAGTACGCGCCGCTGGCCGAAATCATGGGCCGCTCACTGCTCGGCCCGGAGCCGTTCAACTGTTCGGCCCCGGATACCGGCAACATGGAGGTGCTGGTGCGCTACGGCAGCCAGGCGCAGAAACGCCAGTGGCTGGAGCCGCTACTGCGGGGTGAGATTCGTTCCTCCTTCGCCATGACCGAGCCGGATGTGGCTTCCTCGGACGCGACCAACATGGTCGCGACCGCGGTGCGTGACGGTGACGAGTGGGTGATCAATGGGCGCAAATGGTGGACGTCTGGTGCGTGCGACCCGCGCTGCAAGGTGATGATCTTCATGGGCCTGTCCAATCCGGAAGGCCCGCGTCACCAGCAGCACTCGATGGTATTGGTGCCAACCGATACGCCTGGTGTGAAGATTGTTCGCCCGCTGCCGGTATTCGGCTACGACGATGCCCCGCATGGCCACGCCGAGGTGCTGTTCGAGAACGTGAGGGTGCCGTATGAAAACGTGATTCTCGGCGAGGGCCGCGGCTTCGAGATCGCCCAGGGGCGCCTGGGCCCTGGGCGTATCCACCACTGCATGCGTTCTGTCGGCATGGCCGAACGGGCGCTGGAGCTGATGTGCAAGCGCTCGGTTGCGCGCACCGCCTTCGGCAAGCCTCTGGCACGCCTGGGGGGCAACGTCGACAAGATTGCCGATTCGCGCATGGAAATCGACATGGCCCGGCTACTCACGCTCAAAGCGGCGTACATGATGGACACGGTCGGCAACAAGGTCGCGCGCAGCGAGATCGCGCAGATCAAGGTGGTGGCGCCGAACGTGGCGCTGAAGGTGATCGACCGGGCGATCCAGCTGCATGGCGGGGCAGGGGTGAGCGGCGATTTCCCGCTGGCGTACATGTACGCCATGCAACGCACCCTGCGCCTGGCCGACGGGCCCGATGAAGTGCACCGGGCGGCGATCGGCAAGTATGAGATTGGCAAGTATGTGCCGGCAGAGATGTTGCGCAGCGGGCGGTGAGGCAGGCTGATTCTCGTCAGGCCTACTCTTTGTGGCCGGCATTGGCTTGGGGGGTACCGTGTGCCGGCGGCTGATCCACCACAGCCGGCTTCTGCCCCCGCGTCTTGAGCAGCGAAACCACCACCCCACCCAGCAACAGCCCGAACGTCACACCCAACGACAGCAACGCCGGCACCTTGCCGACCATGCCATGGTAGAAGATCTTGCAGCCGATGAAGATCAACACCAGCGCCAATGCGTACTTGAGGTATACGAACCGGTGCATCAGCGCCGACAACGCAAAGTACAGCGAGCGCAGGCCAAGAATGGCAAAGATGTTCGAGGTGTAGACAATGAACGGGTCCTGGGTGATGGCGAAGATCGCGGGTACGCTGTCCACTGCGAACACCAGGTCGGCCAGCTCGATCAGCACCAGTGCCAGGAACAGCGGCGTTGCATGGCGCAGGGCCTTGTTCTGCCCCGGGGGTGTCTGGCGGACAAAGAAGTGCGAGCCATGGATCTCGTCGGTCACCCGCAGGTGCCGGCGCACGAACTTGAGGATTGGATTGTTGGCCAGGTCTGGATGGCTGTCTTCTTTGGCCAGCGCCATCTTCACCCCGGTGAACAGCAGGAAGGCCCCGAATAGGTACAGCACCCAGGCGAAGTTCTGCACCAGTGCTGCGCCCGATCATGATCGCGCGCAGGATCACCACCCCGAGGATGCCCCAGAACAGCACGCGGTGCTGGTAACGGCGGGGGATGGCAAAATAGCTGAAAATCATGGCCATGACGAACACGTTGTCCATCGACAGTGATTGCTCGACCAGGAAGCCGGTGTAGAACTCCAGCGCCGATTGCGCGCCTAGCTGGAACCAGACCCAACCGCCGAACAGCACGCCGATGCTGAAGTAGCCGGAGTACAACAGCAGGCTCTCGCGCATGCCGATTTCACGTTCGTGACGGTGCAGTATGCCGAGGTCGAGTACCAGCAGGCCGATGACGATGGCCATGAACACCAGCCACAACCAGGTGCTGGTACCGAGGAACGGGGTGGTGAGAAACGCCTGTAGAGCTGTCATGAGCCCCTCCTTGAATGTCGACGTTGCGTGGCAACAGTGATCCGACATCACGGCGTGGCAGCCGTCAGAGGGGCCCGGTATCACATAGGGTTAAGGCTAGACCTGTTTGCCTGCGCTGCCGAATCCGGAGCTGTTACATTTGTTTGCCAGGCGGCCGTGAACAGCATCACCCTGTTGCTCAGTACACCCACACCTCCACACGCTGGTTGTGCAGCCGCCCTTGTTCACGTTCGTTGCCGGCCACAGGCAATTCAGCGCCCATGCCGGTCACCTGCAGCACTGCGACGCCGTTACGTGCCAACTGGCGGCGCACCGCCTGCGCCCGCAAGCGCGACAGCAGCGCAGCGCGGCCTGGGGTCAGCTTGGGGTCGCCGAAGCCAACCAGCACTGTCTTGCCCTGTAGCTTGCCGGCCTGGTGGAGGTAATCGGCCACCCGTTGCACATCACGCAGGGCCTTGTTGTCGAGGTTGGCGCTGCCTGCCTGAAAGCGAAAGTTCACGCTCAGCCGTTGTGCCTGCTTGGCCAGGTTGCGGTAGCGCGGCGGCATGCCTGCCTGTGGTGGCACTGGCAGGGCCTGTATCTGCTGCGAAACGAACCCTTGCTGGGCGACGATGGCCTGGCCTGCCGGGCTTTGGGCGAAGTCCGCGAGGGCTTTGGCGGGTGGTTTGGGGTTGGCCGGCAGATAGAAGTACAAGCGCCGTGACAGGGGGTAGTCCTCGCTGGCCACCAGGGCGCGCGCTGGCAGCATGGCCGGGGCGTCCCCTTCAGCCACCGCCAGCACCTTGGCCCCGTGAATGGCGGCCAGGCTACTGAAGCCAATGGCCTGGCGGTCGGTGCTCACCCCTGCGGCCAGTTCGTCACTGGATTCGAAGCGCCGGGCCTGGGCTGACAGTGCCGCGTGCTGTGGCGCCAGTACCAGTGCCTTGAAGGTTTCAAAGGTGCCGGAGCGGTCGTCACGGGCGTACAGGTGAATGGCCCCGCCGGAAATGCCCAATTCTTCCCAACGCTGGATCTGACCAGAGAAAACTTGCGCCAGTTGCCCTGTGCTGAGCTGCGGCAGCGGGTTGTCGGGGTGGACAATGACCGCCACGCCATCCAGGGCAATGACTTGCTCGGAAGCGGCAGCACGCAGGTCGCCCAACGCTCGCAACTGGAGTACTTCGTTGTCGTTGATCGGCCGTGAGGCGGCGGCCAGGTCGGCCTCGCCCTCAACCAGGGCGGTGAAGCCGGTGCTGGAACCGTGGGCAGCGATGTCGATGCGTACCGGTTGGCCCTGCGTGTCGCGGGCCGTGATCATGGTTTCGTTGGGCAGCTTGCCGGCTTGCCGTTGGATCGCGCTGGCTTGCTGCGCACGGAGCTGGCCCTCCACAAGCGCCGGCAGCAGGGCTGCGCCGATGGTATTGGAGCCTTGCACACGCAAATGAACCGGTTCGGCCACGGTGGCCAGCGGTAGCACGGTGAGCAGTAGCACAAGCAGGCGTGGCATGCCGGGTGGCCCTGTGGCATAGAGTTGGCCGGCAGATTACGACAGGGGCGTGATGATAATGTGACAGTCAATGGGCTTGAGGCTGTCGAGGCTGCTGTGCAGCCCATCGCCGGCAAGCCGGCTCCCACACCGATAGCAATGTTCTCAAGACCTGTGCTGTACGTTGTGGGAGATTCTATGGTTTCTGGCAAAGGTAGCCGCAGCATCTTCAGCGCCTGTCAGCCCTGATGCGATCCCTGTGGGAGCCGGCTTGCCGGCGATGGGCCGCAAGGCGGCCCTGGCGGTCTCAATGCGCGCCGGCCGATTTGCTCAGGTCGCTCTCGGCCCATTCGGTGTAGATGCAGGCATCTGCCACTGCCCAGCGCACCTTCACGCTGTCCCCTGGCTGCATCGGCATACCCGCTGCAGACAGTGCCTTGACCGTGAGTTCGGTACCACCAGCAGTTACCACATGGCAGGTTTGGCTTTCCCCCAGGAACAGTACCTCGCCAACCTTGGCGCTGACCTCGTTCCAGCCTGCCGGCAGCGGCTGGCGCGCGGCTTGTTCGGCAGTCAGGGCCAGGGCTTTTTCCGGGCGGACCATGATCAGCGCATCCTGCGAGGCTGCCAGCCCCGGGGTCAGGCGGATGGCCACCGGCTGGCCTTCGAAGCTGGCTGCGCCGTTACTGCTGGCCTTGATCCGCAGGAAGTTGGAGTTGCCCAGGAACGACGCCACGAAAGCATTCGGCGGGTTCTGGTACAGGTCGTAGCCGGTGCCCAGGCCAACGATCTTGCCGTGGCTGAAAATGGCAATGCGCTGCGACAGGCGCATGGCCTCTTCCTGGTCGTGGGTCACGTAGACAATGGTGATGCCGAGGCGGCGGTGCAGCTGACGCAGCTCGTCCTGCAGGTCTTCACGCAGCTTCTTGTCCAAGGCCCCGAGCGGCTCGTCCATCAGCAGAATGCGTGGCTCGTACACCAGCGCGCGGGCAATCGCCACACGTTGCTGCTGGCCGCCGGACATCTGCGACGGCTTGCGGTGGGCGAACTGTTCCAGTTGCACCAGCTTGAGCATGGCATCGACGCGCTTGCTGGTTTCGCCCGCATTGAGTTTGCGAATGGCCAGCGGAAAGGCGATGTTGTCGCGCACGTTCAGGTGCGGGAACAACGAGTAACGCTGGAACACCATGCCGATATCACGCTTGTGCGGCGGCACGTTGACCAGCGACTGGCCGTCGACCAGGATCTCGCCGCTGCTCGGCGTTTCGAAACCGGCCAGCATCGACAGGGTGGTGGACTTGCCCGAGCCGCTGGAGCCGAGAAAGGTCAGAAACTCGCCGTCCTGGATCTCCAGGTCGAGGTTGTCCACGGCGGTGAAGTCGCCGTAGTGCTTGTTCAGGCCACGCAGGCTGACCAGGGTCTTGCCGTGCGCGTTGTCTTTGATCACTGCACTCATTGTTGTTATCTCCGCGCTCAGGCGTTTTCGGTGCGCCGGCGCAAGGCGGCGGCAATGAACATGACCAGCAGCGAAAGGCCGATCAGCAAGGTCGAGGCCACGGCGATCACCGGGCTCAGGTCCTGGCGCAGGGTGGTCCACATCTTCACTGGCAAGGTCTGCAGGTCGGGGCTGGCCATCATCACGCTCAGTACCACTTCATCCCAGGACACCAGGAAGGCGAACAGGCCCCCGGCAATCATCCCCGGGCGAATGGCCGGGAAGGTGACCTTGAAGATCGCCTGCAGGCGCGACGCGCCGCAGATCACGGCGGCATCCTCGATCGACTGGTCGAACAGCTTCAGCGAGTTGATGATCGAAATGATGGTGAAGGGCAGGGCGACGATCACATGGCTGACCACGAACGCGAACAGCGTGCCGGTATAGCCCAGCTTGAGGAACAGCGCGTACACCGCCACCGCAATGATTACCAGCGGCACGATCATTGGCATGGTGAACAGCCCGTACAGCAGTTCACGGCCCGGGAAGCGGCCACGCACCAGGGCGAACGCGCTGGGTAACCCCAGCAGCACCGCCGCAACGGTGGTCAGCACGGCCACCTTGAAGCTGGCCAGTGCAGCTTCCATCCACTCGGGGTTGGAAAAGAACTGGCCGTACCACTTGAGGGTCCAGCCGGGCGGCGGGAAGACCAGCCACTGCGACGACCCGAACGACAGCAACACGATGAACACTACCGGCAGCAGCAGGAAGGCTGCGATCACCCCGGTGGTCAGGTACAGGCCTGTGCGCAGCGGGCGGCCCATGGCATTGGGGGAAAGGAGCATGGCGGTTTACCTCGGGTTGCCAACCGGGGACTCCGGCTGCAGCTTCAGGTACAGGTAGAAGAGCACCAGGGTGATCAACACCAGCAGTGCGGCGGCGGCGCTGGCCAGGCCCCAGTTGAGGAACGACTGCACCTGCTGGATGATGAATTCCGGCAGCATCATGTTCTGCGCCCCGCCCAGCAGTGCCGGGGTGACGTAGTAACCGAGCGACATCACGAACACCATCAGCGCCCCGGAAAACAGCCCCGAGCGGCACAGTGGCAGGAACACCTTCCAGAAGTTGGTCCACGGGCTGGCGCCACAGATCGAGCCTGCCTGCAGCACCATCGGGTCGATGGCGTGCATGGTCGCCTGCAGCGGCAGCACGATGAACGGGATCATGATGTAGCTCATGCCGATCACTACACCGGTCAGGTTATGCACCATCTCCAGCGGGGCATCGATGATGCCCATGGCCATCAACGCCTTGTTGATTACCCCCGAACTCTGCAGCAGCACCAGCCACGAGTAGGTGCGTGCCAGCAGGCTGGTCCACATCGACAGCAGCACGATGTTCAGCAGCCAGCGGCCCCAGCCTTTGGGCACCAGGGTGATGGCCCACGCCAGCGGGAAGCCCAGCAGCACGCTGATCAGGGTGACCACACCGGCCACCGAGAAGGTGTTGAACAGCACCCGTGCGTAAGCCGAGTTGGCGAACAGCTGCTCGTAGTTGCCCAGCCCGGGCGTTGGCTCCAGTACCCCGCGCAGCAACAGGCCGATCAGCGGCGCGAAGAAGAACAGACCCAGGAACAGCAAGGCCGGCAGCAGGTTGCGGCTGCCTTTCCAGCGCTGGCTCAGGCCCACGCGGCGCGGTACGGTGCCCGGAGCGCCGGCCCCCGTGGGGGCACCTTGCGCGTTATGCAGGGCGTTGATGGCGACTTTCATTTGACCAACCACTCATTCCAGCGCGCGGCGATGGCCTGGCCGTTCTTGGCCCAGTAGGCGAAGTCGAGGGTGACCTGGTCCTGGGCATGGGCGGTAGGCAGGTTGGGTGCAAGGTCCTTGTCCAGCTTGGCCACGCTGTCGACGTTGACCGGCGCGTAGGCGGTCTTGTTGGCGAACTCGGCCTGGCCTTCGGCGCTGCTGGCGTTGGCCAGGAACTTCATGGCCGCGTCCTTGTTCTTGGCGCCCTTGGGGATGACCAGGAAATCGGCCATGACCAGGTTCTGCTTCCAGCTCACACCCACCGGGGC
>NZ_BCBD01000198.1:0-9463 GCF_001320345.1 Pseudomonas sp. NBRC 111127
CGTCGGGCCAAGCCCACATAGTAGGTCTGGAACAGGCTCTGCACCTTGATCTCCGGTCCCAGATCCACGGTCGAGCTGATGATCAGGTCGGTGCGCCCGTCGCGCAGCACGCTGTCGTCGTCACCGCCGGGGCTTTCCGGCACGAAGCGCAGCACCGTGCGCGGTGCCTGCTCGTGCATGCGGCGCAGCAGCTGGGCGCCGTACAGGGCGATGAACAGGTCATTGGTGCGAATGTTGAAGGCACGGTCGAGCTTGGGCAGGTCGACTTCATCGGCGCTGCGGAACACTTCGCCGGCCTGCTCCACCAGCGCCGCCACCTGCTCGCGCAAGGCCAGCGCCCGTGGCGTCGGCACCAGCCCACGGCCCGCGCGCACCAGGATCGGGTCGCCCAACGCATCGCGGATACGACTCAGGGTCCGGCTCATGGCCGCGGGGCTCAGGTTCATGCGCTGCGCCGCGCCGACCACACTGCCTTCGTCGAGCAGGGCATCGAGGGCGACGAGCAGGTTCATGTCCGGGAGTTGCATGGCCGTGTTCCATTACAGCTGGGGAGTGGCGATGGTAGCAGGTTGGCCGATTGCACCAGACGCAATGCGCTCGTGCGTGGTGGGGCATTTATTCTGGACGGTGATTGGGTCATAACAGTTGCAGTGCCTGCACCGACCCTATCGCCGGCAAGCCGGCTCCCACAGGGATCCCACAATGCCCAACGCCTGTGTTGAACCTGTGGGAGCAGGCTTGCCGGCGATAGGGCCGGTGCAGGCAAATGACTAGCCAGCCAGAAGCAAGGATCCTGCATGCCCAGCCCCGTTCTGATCGCCATCGACGCCTCCCCCGCCGCCACTGCCCTGCTCACCCTCGCCCGCCGTTACTGTCGCCCCGGCGAACACGAATTGCACGTGCTGCTGGCCATCGACTCTACCTTCGCCGTGCACGAGCAACCCGCGCCCTACACCACCGAAGAGCTGGAGCAATACCCCGCCGCCTGCAAGGAACAGCACCAGGCCGACGACGCGGTGGCCAAGGCGGTAGGCGAATTGCAACAGGCCGGCTTCGCCAGCCAGGGCTGCATGATCGCGGGGCAACCGGTCGAGGCGATCGTGGCCAAGGCGCTGGAACTGAACTGCGAACTGATCATCATGGGCCACCGCCACCTGTCACGGCTGGGGCGGTTGCTGGACCCATCGATCAGCGCGAAGGTGATCGACCGGGTGAAGGTGCCGGTATTGGTGGGGCCCGCCTGAACGCCAGGTTGTCGATGCTGGCAGGCGCACAGTCCACCCTGTGGGAGCGGGCGCGCCCGCGAACACCGGCGCAGCCGGTGCCAGCCACCGCGTTGGATTCTTGCCGGGCATGCCCGCCACCACAGGTCCAGCGCTGTATTCAAAGGCACTGCAGTGACTGTGGGCCAGAATGGCGCCGCAGGTCACCCCTCGCTCGGCTTCACCACCACCGTACAAGTCGTCCCCGCCGCCAGCAAGAACCCTTCCGGCACTTCATCAATGTGAATACGCACCGGCACCCGCTGCGCCAGGCGTACCCAGTTGAAAGTAGGGTTCACGTCGGCGATCAGCTCGCGGCTTTGCGGGTTGTCGCGGTCGTAGATACCGCGGGCGATGCTCTCCACATGGCCTTTGATACGCTCGCCGCTCATCATCTGCAGCTCGGCCTGGTCACCGACCTTCACATGCGGCAGCTTGGTCTCCTCGAAGAAGCCGTACACCCAGAACGAGTTCTCGTCGACCACTGCCATCACCGCCTCGCCAGTACGCGCGTAATCGCCTCGGTGGATATTGAGGTTGGTCACGTAACCGTCCACCGTGGCCACGATATGGGTCCGTTTCAGGTTGAGTTCGGCAGCCGCCAGCTCGGCAAGCGCCTGCTGATAATCGGCCTGGGCGGCGTTGGCGATATTACTGGCATCGTCACGGTTTTCCTTGGAGATCACCAGGTTGTCCATGTCGGCACGGCGCTTGGCGTTGACCTTGCGCATCTCCCAGGTGGCCTTGCGCGACGCGACCAGCGCCTTGGCCTGGTCGACAGCGAGCTGATAGTGCTCGGGGTCGATCTGGATCAACAGGTCGCCCTTCTTCACCCGCTGGTTGTCCTTGACCGGCACGTCCACCACATAGCCAGGCACGTCGGCGGCCACGTTGATGATATCGGCACGCACGCGGCCGTCACGGGTCCACGGCGTGGTCATGTAGTGCACCCACAACTGGCGACCGATGGCCACGGCAGCGACCAGCACCAGCAGGGTGGCGATCAGGCTGAAGAACTTTTTCATCGAAGGTTTCTCACCAGTAGACAGTAAGCGCCATGGCGCCGAACAGGCAGACGAACAGGCTCAGGCGCAGCAACGCCGGGTGCCAGAAGAAGCGGTAGCCATCATGGCTGGCGATGAACCGGTCCAGGCCCCAGGCCAGGCCCAGCGCAAACAGGAACATCAAGGTCATGGTGGGCATGTACACACCATGGAAGGCGATTTCGCGGGGCATGCTTTCACGCAGCATCTGGCAGTCCTTTCGCCGGCACCAGCGGCGACTGTGGGTCGAGCAGGGAAGAACGGATGAAGTGCAGGTAGCTTTGGGCACGGCGCAGCACCGAGGTATCGAAGTGCCGGGCGAATGGCTCGTCAGTGGCCTGCACCCGGGCAATGGCATGGTCCACTGCTACCAGCGCGCGTTCGTGGTTGCTGGCACTGGGCTGCAGAAACAGCCGTGCCAGGGCCCGGCCCATCACGCGGATGGCCTGGCGCCACGGTTGCGACTCGGCATAGGCCGGGTGTACCGGGGCGCGGGCCTGCTCCTTGCGCAGCTCGATAACCGCGTGGCCGACCTCCAGCACGGTGAACATCCAGCCCATCAGCTCGCTCTGAACCTTCGGCTTGCCGGCTGCCAGGCCGTAAGCCTGGTGCAGCAGGTCGCGGGTGCGGCTTTCGAACGCCGTGCCGATGCCACGCAGGCGGCCGCTGATGGCAAACAACACCTGCTCGCGTAGCTCCTGCTCCAGGCGGCTCCACAACCAGCGGCTGTTGGGTGGCAGGATGATCGCCCCGGCGGCGGCACACACGCACATGCCCAGAATCATGCCGATGTAGTCATTGATGAAGCTGTAGGGGTCGTACACGGTCAGGTTGTTGGGTACCGAGCCGATGGCGAAAAACACCAGCAGGCCGATGCCGTAGCCCGCGTAGGCCGGCCGTGACGAGAGAAACGCGCCGAGCACGAACACAGGCGCCAGCACCATGCACAGCAATGGGAACCCATCGATCCAGGGGAACACGAAGAAGGTCTCGAAGAAGCCGACCAAGGCCCCCAGCGCAGTGCCGCAGGCCATCTGGAACGACATGCGCTTGGGGTTGGGCGAGGCCGCCGACAAGCCCACGGTCACCGTGGCGATCAGGGTCATCATGGCGCCACTGGGCCAGTCGCTGAGCAGCCAGTAGCTGCCCAGCAGCAACAGCACTGTCGAGGCGCGCACACCCGCTGCCAACGACACCAGCCAGCTGGTCTGCGCCACATAGGGCTCGTCCCATTGCTCGCGCTCGTGCTTGTGTGCAGCCAGCGAGGCGTGGGTTTCGGCGTAGCTGAACATTTCGTCGATGAAGCGGTACAACAGCTCGAACACCGTGTGGAAGTCGAGCTGGTCGGCCGCGCTGGGCCCGGTTGCCAGGTAGTCGGCCCGCAGGCTACGCACCTGGGTTTGCAGGCCTTCCTTGTAGGCGCCCAGCTCCAGGGTCAGGCGCAAGGCATCGGCGTCGGTCAGCGCCCGGCCCACGTAGGGCTGCAACAGCTCCACCAAGGTGTTCAGGCCCGGCTCGATGGCGGTGACGATCTGCCGCGGGCCACGTGCACGCAGCCGCTCCAGCAGGCGGTGCAGGGCGTTGAAGCGTGTGGTGATGGCCATGAACTCGCTGTTCATCCGCACCAGCCGGCCACTGCGCCGGCGCATGTGCGGGTCTTCGAAGGCGGTGACGTTACGCAGGCTTTCCAGTCCCACCGCCTCGGCCACGAAGCGCACGTTGCTGCTCTCGAAACGGTCACGCTGGCTGTCACCGCGCAAGGCCTCGACCACCACCCCGGCGAACACGCCAAAGCGCTGGTACAGGGCGTTACGCATGGCGGCGCTGGCCGACTGCGGCAGGATCGCGGCACTGACGAAAGTCGACACCAGGATGCCCAGGGCAATTTCCAGCACCCGCCACACCGCCGCCATGAACGCCTGGTCAGGGTGCTGCAGCACCGGCAGGCCGATCATGGCCGCGGTGTAGCCGGCCAGCACGAAGCCATAGGCGCGGAAGGTGCGGTAGCGCATGGCACCGGCCGAACACAGCCCAACCCACAGCGCCAGGCTGGGCAGGAACAGCTCGGTGTTCTGCGGAAAAATGGCAATCAACGCCACCATCATCGCCGAGCCGGCCAGGGTGCCGAGCACCCGGTAGAAGCTCTTGGCGAACACGTGGCCGCTTTGCGGCTGCATGACGATGAACACGGTGATCATCGCCGTGCGCGGTTGCGGCAGCTCCAGGCGCATGGCCAGCCACAGGGTAATGAACGCGGCTGCCAGTACCTTGAAGATGTAGACCCAGGTCACGCCATCGGTACGCGCCCAGGCGAAGAAGCCGCGACGCCATTCCAGGCTTTGCAGCCAGCGCACAGGCAAACTGGAAGTGCTCATTCAGCGTTGTCCGGCCGGGTATCGAAAATGGCCAGGGCCGCCGGGGTGTTCGGCGCAGCCTGGCGTTCTTCCTGGGGTACGTCCTGGCCAGCCTGCAGGCCACCGCCCAGCGCGGTGACCAGCTCGGCATGGGTGATCAGGCGTGCCGCCTGCACCTGCTGCTGCACCTGCTGCTGGCGGAACAGCAAGGTCTGCGCATTGAGCACGTTGAGGTAATCGGTAAGGCCACGCTGGAAGGCGACCATGGCGATATCGTAGGTTTTCTGCGCGGCGGCCACCGATTCGGCAGCGAAGTGCGACTGCTGCTGCATCGACTCGCGGCGGATCAACTGGTCGGAAATGTTCTTCAACGCACCGACCACGGTCTGGTTGTAGCGCGCCACGGCCACGTCATAGCCAGCCGAGGCCACGCCCAGCTGCGAGCGCAGGCGCCCGCCGTCGAAGATAGGCAGGCTGATGGCCGGGCCAACGTTGTAGTTGAACTTGCGCCCGGTCAGGAATTCCAGCGGCCCGCCGCCCGTGGCCATGAAGCCCAGGCTGCCGACCAGGTCGACGTTGGGGAAGAAGCCGGCGTGCGCGACGTCGATGCCGCGTGCCTGTGCAGCCACCTGCCAGCGGCTGGCGACCACATCCGGGCGTTGGCCGACCAGTGCCGCAGGCAGGTTGGAAGGCAGCTTCAGTGGTGCGGCCAGGGCCAGGGCCGGGCGCTGCAACTGCGCGCCCTCCCCCGGGCCTTTGCCGGCCAGGGCGGCCAGCTGGTTGCGGGCCAGGGCGATTTCTTCGTCGAGGCTATCGAGCTGGCGATGGGTTTCCGGCAGCGGCGCTTCGGCCTGGCTGACTTCAAAATGGGTGCCGATACCGGCCGCCAGGCGGCGCTTGGCCAAGGCCAGGATCTGTTCTTGCTGTGCCAGCTCGGCCTTGACGATATCGCGCTGGGCAAAGTGCAGGCTCAGCTGGATATAGGTACGCACCACGTTGTTCTGCAGCTCCAGTTGCGCCTGGCGCGCTTCAGCCACGCTCATGTGCGCCTGGTCCACGGCCTGTTCACTGGCGTTGCGTTCACGGCCCCACAAGTCCAGCGCGTAGCTCAAGCCAATGGCCGCGTTGTTGTCCCAGGTGTTGGCACCCGACAACGCGCCAGGCCCATAGAACTGGTCTTCAGGCCAGTTGTGGCGCTTGAGCGTGGCCTGGCCGTTGGCCTGGAGCTTTTCAGCCGACTCGATCACACCGGCCATGGCCTTGGCTTCACGCACCCGCGCGGCGGCCATGGCCAGGCTCGGGCTGCCGGCCACTGCCAGGGCAACCCAGCGGTCCAGTTGCGGGTCGCCATAGGCGTGCCACCACTGCTGGTCGGGCCAGTGAGCATCGCTTGCGGCTTCGCGAATGGCCGCGTCGGTGGTCAGGGTATTGGCTTGCAGCGTCTTGCTTTGCGGGGCGATGCCCCAGGTTCCGATACAGCCGCTCAAGGTGAGGGCAAGGGCACAGGCACTGAACGCACTGAGCGTTCTGATGATGCGACGCGGCACAGCTGCGATTTCCCGAGGAAGAGGTGGAGGGGCCGAGCAATTCTAGGGGGCGGCAGCACTGGCGATAAGCGTGGATTCCTGCGAATCTTTGTTACCAAAACGGCGATAATCCGCCTTTGGTCGAAGGTAAGTTTTCATAACTTTTACGTTGCTTCGTGACACAATTTTGTCCTCTACCTCGAGAGTGACCCATGGACACCCTGCAAAACATGCGTGCTTTCAGTTGCGTAGCGCAATTAGGCAGCTTCACGGCCGCTGCGGCGCAACTGGACACCACCACCGCGAACGTGTCGCGGGCGGTCTCCAACCTGGAAGCCCATCTGCAAACAAGGCTGCTCAACCGTACCACCCGCCGCATTGCGCTGACCGAGGCCGGCAAGCGCTACCTGATGCGCTGCGAACAGATTCTGACCTACGTCGAGGAAGCCGAGGCCGAGGCCAGCGACGCCCATGCGCGCCCCGCCGGGCAATTGAAGGTGCATTCGATGACCGGGGTGGGCCAGCATTTCGTGGTGGATGCGATTGCCCGCTACCGTGAATCGCACCCCGACGTGACCTTCGACCTGACCATGGCCAACCGCGTGCCCGACCTGCTTGACGAGGGCTATGACGTGTCCATCGTGCTGGCCACCGAGCTGCCGGACTCGGGGTTCGTTTCGCAGCGCCTGGGCATCACCTACAGCATCGTCTGCGCTTCGCCGGCGTACATCGCCCGCCATGGCCTGCCGCACAAACCTGCCGACCTGCTCAAGCACGCCTGCCTGCGCATGGTCAGCCCGGTGATCCCGCTGGAAAAGTGGCTGTTCGATGGCCCGGAAGGCCAGGAGATGGTCAACATCACCAGCTCACCGTTCATGGTCAACACCGCCGACGCCATGAAGACCGCGATCCGCAGCGGCATGGGCGTAGGCGTGCTGCCGATTTATTCGGCCATCGATGGCCTGCGCGACGGCAGCCTGGTGCGGGTGCTGCCCGAGTACCGCCTGCAGGAACTGAACCTGTACGCCATCTACCCGTCGCGCCAGTATCTGGATGCCAAGATCAAGACCTGGGTCGAATACCTGCGCAACTCGCTGCCGGAAATTCTTGCCGCGCATGAGGCCGACCTGAAAACCCATCAGGTGCTGATCGCCGACTAAGGGCAGCTGCAAGTAGCAAGTAGCAAGTAGCAAGTAGCAAGTAGCAAGTAGCAAGAAAAAGCAGATCCGTTCACGTGCTGCTTTTTCTTGTAGCTTGTAGCTTGCAACTTGTAGCTTGTAGCTTTCCCCTTGGAAGCAGCCCGATGAAAAAGACCGTCCTGGCCTTCAGCCGAATCACCCCGGCAATGGCCGAGCGCCTGCAGCAAGATTTCAACCTGATCCAGCCCAACCCCAAGTTGGGCGACATCGCCGCCCAGTTCAACGAAGCCCTGCCCGAAGCCCACGGCCTGATCGGGGTCGGGCGCAAGCTTGGCCGGGCGCAGCTCGAAGGTGCGGCCAAGCTCGAGGTGGTGTCCAGCGTGTCGGTCGGCTACGACAACTATGACCTGGACTACTTCAACGAACGCGGCATCGCCCTCACCAATACCCCGGACGTGCTCACCGAAAGCACCGCCGACCTGGGCTTTTCACTGATCATGGGCTGCGCCCGGCGTACCGCCGAACTCGACGCCTGGACCAAGGCCGGCAACTGGCAGGCAACCGTGGGCCCGGCGCACTTCGGCAGTGATGTGCATGGCAAGACCTTGGGCATCGTCGGCCTGGGCAACATCGGCGCAGCCGTGGCCCGCCGTGGCCGCTTCGGCTTCAACATGCCGATCCTGTACAGCGGCAACAGCCGCAAGAGCGCGCTGGAGCAGGAGCTGGGCGCGCAGTTCCGCAGCCTGGAGCAGTTGCTGGCCGAAGCCGATTTCGTGGTCATCGTGGTGCCCCTGTCGGACGCGACCCGCAAACTGATCAGCAGCCGCGAGCTGAAGCTGATGAAGCCAAGCGCGTTCCTGATCAACATTGCACGCGGGCCGGTGGTCGATGAAGCCGCACTGATCGAGGCGCTGCAGAACGGCACCCTGCGCGGCGCAGGCCTTGATGTCTACGAGAAAGAGCCACTGAGCGATTCGCCGCTGTTCAAGCTGCCCAATGCCCTGACCTTGCCGCACATAGGCTCGGCCACCGCCGAAACCCGCGAAGCCATGGCCAACCGGGCGCTGGACAACCTGCGTGCGGCGCTGCTGGGTGAGCGGCCGCGGGACCTGGTGAACCCGCAGGTGTGGAAGGGCTGATCCCCCGGTTATCCCTGTACCGGCCCTATCGTCGGCAAGCCAGCGCCCACAGTTTCGGTAGCTGGCCGCTGATAGGGCCATGATTCATCTGGCCTCCACAACCCCCTCAGCTACCCGTGCCCTGGGCTTGCGAAACACCAGCACATTCCCTGCCATCACTGCGACAAGCCCCAACAGGGCCGGGGCCGTCCACTGGTACCCCTCGGCCACCGCCGACACGTTCAACGCCACCAACGGGAACAGCACCGTGCAGTACGCGGCCCGCTCCGGCCCCATGCGCCCCACCAGGGTCAGGTAGGCGGTAAAGGCGATCACTGAACCCGGAACCACCAGGTACAACAGCGAGCCGATGTAGCGCAGGTTCCACTCCATGCCGAACGGCACGCCGCTGACCACACAGAACGTACCCAGCATCAACGCGCCGTAGACCATGCCCCAGGCATTGGTGGTCATGGGCCGCAGCCCGGCCTTTTGCTGCATGCTCGACAGCAGGTTACCGGCCGAGAAGCACAGCGTGCCGAGCAGGGCCAGGCCCAGGCCGTACAGGGTCTCACGGCTGGCAGCGTGGTGCGACAGCTCGGGCCAGAACAGCAGGCCCAGGCCAAGCAAGCCCAAGGCGCCGCCGCCCAGCACATTGCTGGCAACCCTTTGGCCGAAGAAGATCCGTGCATTCAGCGCGTTCCACAGCGTAGCGGTGGAAAACACCACGGCGATCAGGCCGCTGGCGATCCACTGGCTGGCACTGAGGAAGCAGATGAAGTTGACGCAGAACAGGCACAGGCCCTGGGCCAGGCAGATCTGGTGGCCCCGCCTGTTCATCGGCTGCAAGCGACGGGTGAGCAGCAGGAAGGCAAACAGGATCAGACCGGCCAGGGCGAAGCGGTAGACGATCGAAACCGGGATGGCGACCACGCCCAGTTGCAGTTTCAGGGCGATCCAGGTGGTGCCCCAGATCAGGACGGTGAGCAGGTAGAGAGACAGGTTCATCGGTGCGGCTCCT
>NZ_BCBD01000199.1:0-9401 GCF_001320345.1 Pseudomonas sp. NBRC 111127
CGAAGTTGGGCGAGATGTGGTCGTGGCGGGCGCTGGGCACGGGTTGCCCGCGCAGGTCCAGCAGGCTATGCCGGGCGATCTGCCGGGCCAGGGCTTCGGCCTGCTCCAGGGCGCGCTGCAGGCCGGCCTGCGACAGATCGGCGGTGGCCGCATAGGCCTCCACGCCATTGACCCGTACGGTGAGCATCGCGCCCTCGTCCTGGCTGAACGAGGGTGGCTCGGCCACATTGCGGCGAACCGAAAGCGCCTGGTGCGACGGTTTCACATGGCGCAGGGAAAACAACTCGGCCGTGCTGCGCAGCGCGGCAAAGCGCTGGCGCAGCAGGGCGCTGGAATCGAACATGTGCAAGCCTCCGTGTACACGGTGGCTCCCCCTTAGAACCACTCGTCCTGCATGGTGAGGCAAGTGTCGTCGCGCGCCTCGAGCAATGCCAGCTCATTATGGCAGCCTGGTACTTCCCAGGTCAGGAAATAACGGGCGGCTTGCAGCTTGCCGAGGTAAAAGTCGCGCTCGCCAGCGTCGGCCTTGAGCAGCCCAAGTTCGGCGTGGACTGCCTGTTCCAGCCACCGCCAGCCGATTACACAGTGGCCGAAGGCCTTCAGGTACAAGGCCGAGTTGGCCAGGGCCCCGGCGACTTTACCCTGGGCCAGGTCACCGAGCAGGGTCAGGGTGACCCCTTGCAGGCGGTTGACCAGTTGCTCCAGTGGCTGGCGCAGCGGGTCGAGGTTGGGGTGGTGGCTGGCGCGCTCGCCGGTGGCGGCGATTCGGCGAAGCAGTTGCTTGAGGCCGGCGCCATTGTTCTGCGCCAGCTTGCGGCCGAGCAGGTCGAGCGACTGGATGCCCTCGGTGCCTTCGTGGATCGGGTTCAGGCGATTGTCGCGGTAGTACTGCTCCACCGGGTATTCGCGGGTATAGCCGTGGCCGCCGAGAATCTGGATCGCCAGTTCGTTGGCCTTGAGGCAGAACGCCGAGGGCCAGGACTTGACGATCGGGGTCAGCAGATCGAGCAGTTCCTGCGCCTGGTTGCGGGCGCTCTCATCACTGCCGGTCTGGGTGTCGTCGAACAGGCGCGCGGCGTACAGGCCAAGGTCGAAGGCGCCTTCGACGTAGGCTTTCTGCGCCAGCAGCATGCGTTTCACATCGGTGTGCTGAATGATCGGCACCGCGCTGCTGTGCGGGTCCTTGTTGTCCGGCAGGCGGCCCTGCGGGCGCTGGCGGGCGTATTCCAGCGAATACAGGAAGCCGGCATAACCCAGCATCACCGCACCCATGCCGACGCCAATACGCGCTTCGTTCATCATCTGGAACATGCAGGCCAGGCCTTGATGCGGCTGGCCGACCAGATAGCCGACGCACTGGCCGTTGTCACCGAAGTTGAGCGCCGTGGAGGTGGTGCCGCGCCAGCCCATCTTGTGGAACAGCCCGGCCAGCAGCACATCGTTGCGCGGACCGCAGCTGCCGTCGGGGTTGACGTGGTACTTGGGCACGATGAACAGCGAGATGCCCTTCACCCCAGGCGGGGCGTCCGGCAGCTTGGCCAGTACCATGTGCACGATGTTTTCCGACAGCTCGTGGTCGCCGCCGGAGATGAAGATCTTGTTGCCCTTGAGCCGATAGCTGCCGTCGCCGGCAGGTTCAGCGCGGGTGCGGATATCGGCCAGCGACGAGCCGGCGTGGGGTTCGGTCAGGGCCATGGTGCCGAAGAAGCGGCCCTCGATCATCGGCTGCAGGAACAGGCGCTTCTGCTCCTGCGTGCCGAAGCTCTCGATCAGGTTGGCCGCGCCCATGGTCAGGAACGGGTAGGCTGTGGTGCCGGCGTTGGCGGCCTGGAAGTGCGCGAAGCACGCTTGCGAGACCAGGCTGGGCAGTTGCATACCACCTGCGTCGTAGTCGCGGTTGGCGTTGAGGAAACCGGCCTCCAGGAACGCGTCGACGGCGGGTTTCACCTCGGGGATCAGCTCGGCGCGGCCGTCGACGTAGCGCGGCTCGTTTTCATCGGCTTTGCGGTTGTGCGGGGCGAAGAACTTCTCGGCGATGGTGCGCGCGGTGGTCAGCGCGGCGTCGAAGGTTTCGCGGCTGTGTTCGGCGAAGCGTGGGCGCTGGGTGAGGGCTTCGGCGTCGAGGACTTCGTAGAGTTCGAAGGCGAGGTTGCGGGGGCTGAGCAGGGTCTCGGGCATGGGGGCGGTCCTGAGGCGGGATGCTGCGAGTCTATGTGGTTGGGTGGGGTAAGGGGAGGTTAATAGGTTTGGGTGATATGGGTTGAGAATGCAGGGATCCCTGTGCGGGCCCTTTCGCGGGTGAACCCGCTCATTTGTTTCTGGCCAATTATTTCCTGCGGGATTGGCGCGCGAACGCCTTGGCGCCCGCCACGATATCGCGTCGTACAAACAAGGCGGTCGCGCGCGTCCGGCACAGGCAATACTGGCCGGAAACAAACGTAGGAGCGGCTTTAGCCGCGAAGCGCCGCGCGGGCGGCGCTCGGTCTCACAGGCGCTGAAAATGTTGTGTCGGTCACCTGTCAGCCCACCCCCAATCTCAAGGCGGGCACCCATAAAAAAAGGAGAGCCAAAGCTCTCCCTTTCCCTCAACAACCCTCAGCCTCAGCCAATCGTCATCAAGCTGGCGTTACCACCGGCCGCCGCAGTATTCACACTAATCGCGCGCTCAATCACCAGCCGCTCCAGCGCAATCTGATGATCCCCGCTGGACAACCCGTGCACACCCACGATCGCCCCGCCACGCTTGGCCACCTGCTGGCAAACGCCACGCAGCTGGTCCGAGTCGCCATGGTGGATCACGGCGTCGAACGCCACTTCATCCTTGTTCCAGTCCGCCACCAGCTTCACCTTGGCCTGCAACTCACGCGGCAGGCGCGCGCGCAAGGCCTTGCCCGGTTCGCTGTCAGCCCACACCGCCGAGCTGCCAACAGCCAGCACCGCAGCGAGCTGCGCCAGCAGGTCGGTTTCATTGTCGGCCAGGCACAGCACATGCTCGCGCGGCAGGATGGTGTAGCTGTTGCGCTCACCGGTCGGGCCTGGCAGCAGGCGGGCGATGCCGCTCTGCGACTGGCCAGCGAACTGGTCGCACAGCGCGGCCAGGTCGGCCAGCTGATTGCTCTCGGCCCAGGCCTTCAGACCGTGCAGCGGCTTCACCAGTTGCTCATGCAGGGTACGGTCCGGCTTGCCTTCGCCATCCTGTTGCTGGAAGTGGCGGCCAATCGCGTCGGCCGGGCGGGTCGACAGCAGGCGATACAGGTACAGCGGGCCGCCGGCTTTCGGGCCGGTACCAGACAGGCCTTCACCACCGAAGGGCTGCACGCCTACCACGGCGCCAACGATGTTGCGGTTGACGTACATGTTGCCGGCGTTGGCGGTTTCCACCACCTTGGCAATGGTCTCGTCGATGCGGGTGTGCACGCCGAGGGTCAGGCCATAGCCGGAGTTGTTGATCTGCTCGATCAACTGGTCGAGGTTACGGCGGTTGTAGCGCACCACGTGCAGCACCGGGCCGAAGATTTCACGCTTCAGCTCGTCGAAGCTGTCCAGCTCGATCAGGGTCGGCATGACGAAGGTGCCGCGCTTGATTTCGGCGGCATCGGCGATCGCGACCTGGTAGACCGAGCGGCCTTTTTCACGCATGCCCTGGATGTGCTTCTCGATACCGGCCTTGGCTTCGGCGTCGATCACCGGGCCAATGTCCACTGCCAGGCGGTCCGGGCAGCCCAGGCGGCTTTCAGCCATGGCCCCCTTGAGCATTTCGATCACGCGGTCGGCGGAGTCTTCCTGCAGGCACAGCACACGCAGGGCCGAGCAACGCTGGCCGGCACTGTCGAAGGCCGACGATACCACGTCGATCACCACTTGCTCGGTGAGCGCAGAAGAGTCGACGATCATGGCGTTCTGGCCACCGGTTTCGGCGATCAGCGGGATCGGCCGCCCTTGGTTGTCCAGGCGGCCGGCGACGTTGCGCTGCAGCAGGCGCGCGACTTCGGTGGAGCCGGTGAACATCACGCCTTTGACCCGCTCGTCACCAACCAGGCCGGCACCCACGGTTTCACCGCGCCCTGGCAGCAACTGCAGTACACCTTCCGGAATGCCGGCGTCCAGTAACAGGCGCACGGCCTGCGCGGCGATCAGTGGGGTCTGTTCGGCAGGCTTGGCCAGTACCGGGTTGCCGGCAGCCAGGGCTGCCGCTACCTGGCCGGTGAAAATCGCCAGCGGGAAGTTCCATGGGCTGATGCAGACCACCGGCCCCAGCGGGCGGTGCGCGTCATTGCTGAAGTCGTTGCGGGCCTGCACCGCGTAGTAGCGCAGGAAGTCCACCGCCTCGCGCACTTCGGCGATGGCGTTGGCAAAGGTCTTGCCGGCTTCGCGAATCAGCAGCCCCATCAACGGCTGGATTTCTGCCTCCATCAGGTCGGCGGTACGCTCCAGAATCGCGGCGCGCTCTGCCGGCGGGGTGGCCTGCCAGATCGGCGCCGCGTTGATGGCGCACTGGATGGCATTGTCCACGTCGGCGACCGTGGCTTCCTGCACATGGCCAACCACATCGCGGTGGTCTGCCGGGTTCAGCACCGCTACCGCAGCTGCCTCACTGGCGGCGCAGGCCAGCAGCGGGGCGGCTTTCCAGTCGTTGTGAGCAGTGGCCAGCATGGCGCAGGACAGCGAAGCCAGGCGGTGCTCGTTGGCCATGTCGATACCGGCCGAGTTGGCCCGTTCGCTGCCATACAGGTCACGCGGCAATGGGATGCGCGGGTGCGGCAGGCCGATGCTGCCCTCCTGGGTGCCCATGCGTTCGATGCTGGCGACCGGGTCTGCGACCAGTTCCTGGATGGAGATCGAGTGGTCGGCAATGCGGTTGACGAACGAGGTGTTGGCGCCGTTTTCCAGCAGGCGACGCACCAGGTAGGCCAGCAACGTTTCGTGGGTGCCCACCGGAGCATAGACGCGGCATGGGCGGTTCAGCTTGCCATCGGCCAGCTTGCCGACCACCTGCTCGTACAAGGGCTCGCCCATGCCGTGCAGGCACTGGAACTCGTACTGGCCCGGGTAATAGTTCTGCCCGGCAATATGGTAGATGGCCGACAGGGTGTGGGCGTTGTGGGTGGCGAATTGCGGGTAGATGGCCTCGGGTACGGCCAGCAGCTTGCGTGCGCAGGCCACGTAGGACACGTCGGTGTACACCTTGCGCGTGTATACCGGGTAGCCCTCCAGCCCCTCGACCTGGGCGCGCTTGATCTCGCTGTCCCAGTAGGCACCTTTGACCAGGCGGATCATCAGGCGGTGGCGGCTGCGCTTGGCCAGGTCGATAACGTAGTCGATCACGTACGGGCAGCGCTTCTGGTAGGCCTGGATGACGAAGCCGATGCCGTTCCAGCCAGCCAGCGCCGGCTCGAAGCACAGGCGCTCGAGCAGGTCCAGCGACAGCTCCAGGCGGTCGGCTTCCTCGGCGTCGATGTTCAGGCCGATGTCGTATTGTTTGGCCAGCAAGGTCAGCGACAGCAGGCGCGGGTACAGCTCTTCCATCACCCGCTCGTACTGGGCGCGGCTGTAGCGCGGGTGCAGCGCCGACAGCTTGATCGAGATGCCCGGCCCTTCATAGATGCCGCGGCCATGCGAAGCCTTGCCGATCGAGTGGATGGCCTGCTCGTAGGACGCCAGGTATTTCTGCGCGTCGTGCTCGGTGAGGGCGGCCTCGCCGAGCATGTCGTAGGAATAACGGAAGCCCTTGGCCTCGAAACGGCTGGCATTGGCCAGGGCTTCGGCAATGGTTTCGCCCGTGACGAACTGCTCGCCCATCAGGCGCATGGCCATGTCGACACCCTTGCGGATCATCGGCTCGCCGCTCTTGCCGATGATGCGGGTGAGCGAGGAGGTGAGGCCGGCTTCGTTGTGCGTGCTGACCAGCTTGCCGGTCAGCAGCAGGCCCCAGGTGGCGGCGTTGACGAACAGCGACGGGCTGTTGCCCAGGTGCGGCTGCCAGTTGCCGTTGCTGATCTTGTCGCGGATCAGTGCGTCACGGGTGCCCTTGTCGGGGATGCGCAGCAGGGCTTCGGCCAGGCACATCAGGGCCACGCCTTCCTGCGAAGACAGCGAGAACTCCTGCAGCAGGCCCTGAACGATGCCCGCCCGGCCGCCGGCGCTTTTCTGGTTGCGCAGTTTCTCGGCAATGCCGGCGGCCAGCTTGTTGGTCGCCTCGGCCAGCGGTGCGCTGAGGCGCGCCTGTTCCAGCAACATCGGTACCACTTCCTGCTCGGGGCGGCGGTATGCGGCGGTAATGGCCGAGCGCAGTACCGACTGGGGCAGGATGCTCTCGGCGAATTCCAGGAAGCACTGGTGACCATGGTCAGGCTGGACCTCGCCGGCGTCATCGGCCAGGCTGCCGGCATGGCCGTTGAGGTCGTTCAGGGTCGCGCCACCCTCGAGCTTCTCCAGGTAATTGAAGATCGCCTGCTTGATCAACCAGTGCGGCGTGCGGTCTATCGACTGCGCTGCTGCCTTGAGTCGCTCACGGGTAGGGTCATCGAGTTTGACCCCAAGGGTGGTCGTCGCCATTTCTTATCCTCGTTATTGCCACGGCTGTGGCCTAAGCTGGCGCCAAGATTAGCTGTAGGACAATTCGGGTGCAACCAGGTGCAACCCGAATTTTTCGAGGAAAAGGTGCAACTCGTCCGACAGTGATTTTCGGATAGGACGAAGGGTCGTTTTTGGCGCGATCCAATCGCGAAAACGACCTCCTCGCTCCAAAAAGGGGCAAGAAATCGGCTTCGTCGGAAAATGCACGGGCAGGTGCAACTTGCAAATGAAAAATGGTTGCACCCACTTTGCGTTGTTGCATAGCATTCGCCGCCTGGGTGCAACCGCAAACGCTGCGGTTGTGCATGAGATAAAAACAAACGCCAGGGCACACACATGGGCAACCCACTAACGATCACCTTCGTGATCTACATCGCGGCAATGGTGCTGATCGGCTTCGCCGCCTATCGCTCCACCAACAACCTTTCCGACTACATTCTGGGCGGGCGCAGCCTGGGCAGCGTGGTAACCGCACTGTCTGCCGGTGCTTCCGACATGAGTGGCTGGCTGCTGATGGGCCTGCCGGGTGCCATCTACTTCGCCGGCCTGTCCGAGGCCTGGATCGCCATCGGCCTGACCGTGGGTGCCTACCTGAACTGGCTGTTCGTGGCCGGTCGCCTGCGCGTGCAAACCGAGCACAACGGTGACGCGTTGACCCTGCCGGACTATTTCTCCAGCCGTTTCGACGACAATAGCGGCTTGCTGCGCATCATTTCCGCCATCGTCATCCTGGTGTTCTTCACCATCTACTGCGCTTCCGGCATCGTTGCCGGTGCCCGTCTGTTCGAAAGCACCTTCGGCATGCCCTACGAAACCGCCTTGTGGGCTGGCGCTGCCGCTACCATCGCCTACACCTTCGTGGGTGGCTTCCTGGCGGTGAGCTGGACCGACACGGTGCAGGCGTCGCTGATGATCTTCGCGTTGATCCTCACACCGGTGATCGTGCTGATCTCCACAGGTGGCTTCGACACTACCTTTGCGGCCATCAAGGCGGTCAACCCGGCCAACTTCGACATGTTCAAAGGCGCAACCTTCATCGGCATCATCTCGCTGATGGGTTGGGGCCTGGGCTATTTCGGCCAACCACACATCCTGGCGCGCTTCATGGCGGCCGACTCTGTGAAGTCGATTGCCAACGCCCGCCGCATCTCCATGGCCTGGATGATCCTGTGCCTGGCCGGTACCTGCGCCGTGGGCTTCTTCGGCATCGCCTATTTCTCGGCCAACCCTGATCTGGCTGGCCCGGTTACCGAAAACCACGAGCGCGTGTTCATCGAGCTGGCGAAGATTCTGTTCAACCCCTGGATTGCCGGCGTATTGCTGTCGGCCATTCTGGCGGCGGTGATGAGCACCCTGAGCTGCCAGTTGCTGGTCTGCTCCAGTGCCCTGACCGAAGACTTCTACAAAGCCTTCCTGCGCAAGCATGCGTCGCAGCGTGAGCTGGTGTGGGTCGGCCGCCTGATGGTGCTGGCGGTGGCCCTGATCGCCATCGCCATGGCGGCCAACCCGGAAAACCGTGTGCTGGGCCTGGTGGCCTATGCCTGGGCCGGCTTCGGTGCAGCCTTCGGCCCGGTGGTGCTGATTTCGGTCCTGTGGAAAGGCATGACCCGTAACGGCGCACTGGCCGGTATCGTGGTCGGTGCACTGACCGTGATCCTGTGGAAGCAGATCGATGTCTGGGGCCTGTACGAAATCATCCCGGGCTTCCTGCTGGCGAGCATTGCCATCTTCGTGGTGAGCAAGCTGGGCAGCCCTTCGCAGGCGATGGTGCAGCGCTTCGAGACGGCTGATGCGGCGTACCACGCTGACAAGTAATACCCGCTGAGCCGGCGGCGCCTGCTTCCACAGGGTTTGCACGGAACCTGAAACCAGTGCGATCCGTGTGGGAGCGGGCAAGCCCGCGAAGAAGCCGCCGCCGATCGACGGCCAGGCCTGACGCCGCCTGCAAGGCAAGGTAAACTTGCCGCCTTCGCAGGAGTTGCCATGAACTATCGTCACGCCTTCCACGCCGGCAACCACGCCGACGTCCTCAAACACATCGTGCTGACCCGCCTCATCGCCCTGATGTCGCGCAAGGAGCAGCCGTTCGCCTACATCGATACCCACGCAGGGCTTGGCCTGTACGACCTGCAGGGCGACCAGGCAAGCCGCACCGGCGAGTATCAGCAAGGTGTGGCCCGCCTGTGGAACCGCGATGACCTGCCGGCCATGGCCGCTGACTACCTGCGCGTCATCAAGCGTTTGAACGCCGACGGCGAGCTGCGCTACTACCCTGGTTCGCCTGAGCTGGCCCGGCGTTTGATGCGCCAGCAGGACCGTGCCCTGCTCAATGAGAAGCACCCGGAAGACGGGCCGCTGCTCAAGGAGAACATGAAGAAAGACCCGCGCGTTACCGTGCACCTGGGTGAAGGCTGGCACGTGCCGCGGGCCTTGCTGCCCGTGCAGGAAAAGCGCGCGATCATGCTGATCGACCCGCCGTTCGAGCAGGCCGATGAGCTCAAGCGCTGCACCACGGCCATGAAAGAGGCCATTGGGCGCATGCGCCAGACGGTTGCAGCCATCTGGTACCCGATCAAGGACCAGCGTTCGCTGACACGCTATTACCAGGACCTGACCAGCACCGGCGCACCCAAGCTGCTGCGGGTGGAGCTGTATGTGCACCATCAGGACAGCCCCCAGGGGCTCAATGGTTCTGGCCTGGCCATCGCCAACCCGCCGTGGGGGCTGGAAGACGAGCTCAAGGAGTTGCTGCCGTGGCTGGCCAAGGAGCTGGCGCAGACTGCCGGTAGCTACCGCATGGACTGGCTGATCGCCGAGTAGGCCGC
>NZ_BCBD01000200.1:0-9218 GCF_001320345.1 Pseudomonas sp. NBRC 111127
GCCGAAGCGCCCAGTGACCGGCGCCACATAGAGGCCACGTGAGATTCGCATCAACTCCCCTCCTTTGGCTAATCGAGAGAATGCTTGGTCCACCGCTGCGCGGCTAGCCAAATGAAGGAATTCGTTTGGTGCAAGAATGCCTCCTTCAGGGAGAAGCCTGCAGTGTTCGACGATGGTCTCGGGAAGGGATTTCATGGTCATGGCTAATTTTATTGAAATATGTCAGAAACCTAGCAACGATTCTGACACTGAACAAACGAAGAGCGGCCTCGTACAGGTATAGGGGGCATGCCGAGATAAGATGAATATTCACTCACTTCGTTTCTATCTTATTTAAATATTTATGCGGTTGCTCCACGCGCACAGGGCAAGCCTAGATAAGGCAAAAATGAGGATGAGTTCAGCCTGGTGCGAATTAAGTAGGCCGATCTGGAGTAGGTAAAGACACTGAGGTATCGGTATCAAGGCTCTGGGCCCAAATCTCGACCAATTCGTGATCAATCACCAAACCCGCGCTCACGTCAGCTAATGCCTCGCGCGTTAGATCAGCGAATCGTCGGTCGTCATTTGTTGAGTTGGTCATTCCGAGTCCATTTTGCCGTGCCCTGCTGCTAACCGACGGGCGCTGTCTCTGAATAGCCCGTCTTCACGCCCTGAGAGGCAGCGTAATGGCGAGTTTGGAAAGCCAGAACATCCTGCATCTGCTTGCTGACGTCTTCCTCCAGCCCCCACTCATAGGCCAGCTTGTCGAGCTTGTAGCGAGAGACCAACTGGGTCGCCCGCGGCGAGCGTTCAGCCGGTTTCAGGTTCGACCAACTGCTGACAAAGCCTTTTAGGCGCGCGGCTTTTTCCGTTGATACACAGGGAAAGCGACGCAGCAGGTCGACCAGATAGAGGGCTCGCAGCTTCTGTTCAGGCTTGCGCAGCTTGCCCGCCACTTCACGCTGCAGGACCGGCACGAGGTCGCGCTCTTCGTACCACAACTGCTTGGCGAGCTCCACAAGAGCATCGGACGCAACTTGGCTAAGGCGCTGCTGGGTGACAGTCTCCAGGAGCGCGCCAAAGCTTTGTTTACGATCCAGGCGTGGCATCTCGCCTATCCTCCAGGTACTTCGCTGTGACCAATTTTAGGCAGCCTTGCATTGCACTTCGGTTGCCCACGGCATAATCGATTGCCTCTGTTGCCAGTGTAACAAACTGGCCGACATCGACACGGCCGCACTCGATGAGCTGTTCGATATCAGATTGATCGTTTTCCGTAAAGCGGCCGAGTTTGGATATTGCTAGATCCACGCCGGCGGCAACGAAGATGTGCAGCGGCTGCTCACCCTCGAAACCCTCCATGGGGATGGCGCGCTCGCGGTAGTCCTCGTGCAGTGGCCCGAGGGCATTGGTGTAGTTCTGATCCAGGTAAACCTGCAAGTCGCGGCCGTCGCTGTCCTCATAACCCTCTGGCGGTGTGTAGACGGCCATGATCTCGTCCTTACGCAGCACGCGGGCCGCCTCGATCTCCGCATCGATGTCCGCACTACCACGCGCATGGGTGAGCAGGTGCACCGCGCAGCCGCCGAAGACGAAGACCTTGAGCGAGCCTGGAGGGTTGCCATCCAGTAGCGGCAAGGCCCGGGCGAACAGATTACCAATGGCCTGGCCTAGCGGTGTAGTCAAACGGACAGGTTCCGCGGCCCCCTCATTGGCAGTCTCAATTAGTGTCATCTTCACCTCCACTCAGCACATGGACTCATGTGTGCCGGTTCATGTGCTCGGTGCGCCATCGCTGTTCGCAAGTGGTGCCCTGAGTAGCTTCAACTGTGTATTGGCTTCGACCAAGCGCTCCTGCAGGCCCTGCGCTTGTTGCGCCAGAGTCGCGGAGGCTTCGCCCAGCCGGGACACCTCCTCCTGCAGCGTGCGACAACGCTGTTCAAGGGCTTCATTCGAGCGTTCGGAACCGGCCAGTACGCTCTGCAAGGCCTCCATGGCCTGATTTTTCTGCGCCAGTAGCTGTTGCTGCGCATGTTGCTCTTTTTGTAACTGCCGCGCCTCGGTGAGCAAGCGTGCATTGTCGCGGTTCAGCTGCGTCAGTTCGTCCTGCTTGATTATCAAGGTCTGCTGCAGTTGCCGCAGTTCCAGTTGCAGTTGTTGCACCTGCGACTCGTGTCGACGCTGTTCCTGCTCGCGCTGCTCCTTGCTGGCCTGACGATAGTGCTCCAAAGCATCACGGGCATGTTGATGCTTTTCCTCCAGCGAGCGAATTTGGCTGTCGCGATCCTGCAGGCGCACCTCCTGATCGCCGTTAGCCTGCGCCAAGCGGGCATTCTCAACCTCGGTCTGTTGGCGTTGCTGCTGTTCCTGCTGTAGCGCTTGCTGAACAGCCTGAAGCTGTTCCGTGAGCCCGCTGCTCTGACTTTCCAACTGCTGGATTCGGCTTTCGGCCAGCCGAGCTTGGTTCTGGTAATCGAGCCGTTCGCGTTGTAGTTGTTCGCGCTCCTGGGCCACGGTGGCCTGCGCATCCTCCTCTAGCTGATCTGCCAGTTGGCCGACCAGGTTGGCCAACTGTTCGCTGAGCGGTATCGCGGCGGTATTTCGGCCGCGCTCGGCGTCTTCGAGTTCTTTCAGGTAGCGGTGAATGGTGGTTTTCGAGCCGGTATTGCCAAGTTCGACCCGTACCGCGTCGATGCTTGGGTTCTCGCCCCGCGCCAGGATCGCCTGTCGCGCCTTCTGAACCAGTGCCTTGTTGATGCCGCCGCGGGCCATGGTCTGCTCCTACGATTTCGTAGTAGATTACATAGTATGTATTTACATACTAAATTTGATTGATGTAAAGCCAGTTAAAAGCAAATAAATCAGATAAAATAATGGAGTGTTATTCAATACGAAAGGCAAAAACGGTCGTTTGGCAGCCGTTTTCCAGTACACAAAGGGCAACCTCGGGCGATGAAAGACGTCGGGCGCTATCTACAAGCTGGTACGCGGGAAAACACCCGCCGCAGCTACCAATCGGCCATCGAGCACTTCGAAGTGACGTGGGGCGGCTTCCTGCCCGCCACCAGCGACAACATCGTGCGCTACCTGGTGGAATACGCCGACACGCTGAGCCTCAGCACGCTCAAACAGCGCCTGGCCGCCCTGGCTCAATGGCATATCACCCAAGGTTTTCCTGATCCGACCAAGACACCCACAGTGCGTCAGGTGCTCAAAGGCATCCGCACATTGCATCCGGCGCAAACGAAGCAGGCTGCGCCGTTGCAGTTGCAGCACTTGGAGCAAGCAATTCAATGGCTGAGTCGGGAAGCCGAACAGGCTCAGCAGTCCGGCAATTTGGCAAGCCTGCTTCGCAGCCGGCGCGATGCGGCGTTGCTGCTGATCGGCTTCTGGCGGGGTTTTCGTAGTGACGAACTCTGTCGGCTGCAGGTCGAACATATCCAGGCCGAAGCCGGTGCGGGCATGAGCCTGTTCCTGCCACAAAGTAAGGGTGACAGGGACAACCTCGGCACGACTCATTACGTACCAGCCTTGAAGTGCCTCTGCCCGGTGCAGGCTTATCTCGACTGGATCAGTGCCGCCGGCATTGCCCGTGGTGCAGTGTTCTGTCGCCTGGATCGCTGGGGGCACCTGAGCGACGAGGCCTTGCATCCCGGCAGCCTGATCAGCTTGTTGCGCCAGATCCTACAGCGCGCCGGTATATCGGCCGAGCTGTACACCAGCCATTCGCTGCGCCGTGGCTTCGCCTCTTGGGCCACGGCAAATGGCTGGGATCTCAAGGCCTTGATGACCTATGTAGGCTGGAAAGACATCAAGTCTGCCATGCGCTACATCGACCCCGCCATATCCTTTGGCGGCCTTGCAGCTAAACCTGTCCTTGAGCTTCATGCTGGCCCTTTGGGTCAACTTTCAGCTTCTCATTAATATCGGCACACCCCAGGGACGATGGCGCAACATGAAGTGTAATCGGGCTCTCTCAACACATACAGGCAGTTGAGCCGCTCTAGAATGAGCTTTATAGATCTTTATAGTTTAATTATAGAGCGATTATAAAATCCCTTGCTGAGCGCCCGATTCACGCTGCCTACAGGGGCGTCGGCCAGGCAGAACCATCTCAGACAAATGGTTGGATGAACCGCACGGTCGTTGGTGCGGGGCTAACCAGCACCCTTGGTGATTTCTGCTATGAAACTACCACAGTGATCTTGCCCAGCTTCATCGCTGTACTGGTGTGGGATGCAAATAAAGTTTCATCCGTTTTAATAAAGCATCATCCTTGCAAATAAAGTTTCATCCTGAGCCTGTATCTGCTATGTTGAGGTCATCGACACAGGGGGTGCAGGCTTTCTCATGTCTGGAACATTCAAGGGGCTGACCCAGGCCCAGATCGATAGAAGGCTCAAGGACGGGCGTGGCCAAGGCCAGGGATCAGACTACAAGCCGTTCATCTACACTAGGGACGTGTCCTCGCTGGGGCGCTCCCACCGCCTGCCTGGCAGCAAGACCCGGCGTTTACACCATCTTCTATCCGATCTTGAACTGGCCTGTTGCCGCTGACCGAAAACTGACCCAGTAGAGGCTGTTCTGCCGACTGAAAACTGACCCAGGTGTTCAACTGCTTCTGCTCAATTTTTGAGCAGGAGAACACAGGGTGATCAGTATGGAAATGATGGGCAAAATTCGCCGGATGTATTTCCGCGACAAGCTGTCGCTGCATGAGATAGCCAAGTGCACCGGGTTGGCGCGCAACACGATTCGCAAGTGGGTCAGAGCACCTGAGGCCAAGCCGCCGGTCTACCAACGCCGCGCGATCTTCAACAAACTCAGCCCTTTTCACGCCACGCTGGAGCAGGCGCTAAAAGCCGATTCGCTGCGGCCCAAGCAACAGCGGCGCAGTGCCAAGGCGCTGTTGGCGCAAATCAAAGCCGAAGGTTATGACGGTGGCTACAGCCAGCTCACCGCGTTTATCCGTGCCTGGCGAGGGGGACAGGGCAAGGCGTCGCAGGCCTTTGTGCCGCTGACCTTTGCTCTTGGCGAGGCGTTTCAGTTTGACTGGAGCGAGGAAGGCTTGCTGGTCGGCGGCATTTACCGGCGTATGCAGGTGGCACATCTGAAGCTGTGTGCCAGCCGTGCGTTCTGGCTTGTGGCGTATCCGAGCCAGGGCCATGAGATGTTATTTGACGCCCATACACGCTCGTTCGGCTCCTTGGGCGGCGTGCCGCGCCGGGGCATCTACGACAACATGAAGACCGCCGTCGACAAGGTCAATAAGGGCAAAGGCCGGGCGGTGAATGCGCGCTTTGCGGTGATGTGCGCGCATTACCTGTTCGATCCGGACTTCTGCAACGTCGCCGCTGGTTGGGAAAAGGGGTTGTAAGCCGGAAACCCAGAAATTTCCGTCAGCCGATCAACATGGCTTGTCTCGCGCTTGGTCGATGAGTTCCTGCATCGCCCGCATGACTTCTTCGTGGGTGTACGACTTGGCGTTGGGGTCGTCGGCCTCTCGGAGAGCTTCCTCGACCTCGCGGGTCATCCGCGCATATTCTTCCGGCCACAGCGCTTGCTCCATGCGCAGCGACGCCTGCCCAAGCAGGTGCAGCAGGCCGAACAGCCGCATGTCATTGGTGGCGACGACGTGCTCTCGAATCCGCTCCTGGATCACCTCGCAGGCCCGATGCGCCTCTGGCGTCGCCGTGCCCTCGTAGCCGGCTGGGAGTTCTGCTTCTTCAGCGATTCGCGCCCAAGCGATAGCCGGTGGACAGGTTCATTTGCTCATCCACTTGCGCAGCAGACGCTTTTTCAGGGAGGCGCGCTCTTGCGGATTGCGTCCCTTGTGGTTGGCAATGCGATCCGCCGTGGCGGCCTGGCGCTTGATGGGCCAGTAGGAGCGGCCATCCTTACCCATCGACCAGACGTTGCTGACCTGGTTTTCCAGTAGAGGCAGATGGGCGCATAGAGCTTCCGGCGACGCGCTGGCCAGCGCGGTGCGCTCGTGAGTTCGCCAGCGCTGATGCCAGAGTTTCTTGTCCTCGCGCTCGCTACGGCAGGTCGTGTGCCCAACGATGGGCGTTTTGCGGCGGCTGCGGCTCATGATGTGGTTGTCTCCAAGAACATTCAGGACAGGCTTTCTGGGTAGAGCGCCGTCAACCGGGACAGGGTTTCTTGCACTTGTTCCAGCGAGGTCATCAGATGATCAACCTGATCCTGAAGATCCACGGCGAGATCAAATAGCTCAGCCACTCGGCTGCGTGATCCCTCGTTGAACGCGGCCATTGCCAGTTGATGCAGCTTCAACAGGTCGGTGCGCAGTTGCGGAGGTGCGCCGTCTGCGCTGTCATTCAAATCGCCGCGCAGCACGTCCACGGCATCGACTGCACGCAGCAGTGCCGTGGTATCGAAATTCTCGGGAGTCAGTTCGTCCCATTCGTCGTCGGTGATGCGGGCTGCCATCAGGAGGGCTCCGATTAAGCGGTTGCGAGCGTTAGATGCCCGATCGGCTCGGCTGCTGGCCGTACCTTGATTTCGATGTCGTAGCCGAGGCGATTCAGACAATCCATCAGCTTGCGTTCGGATAGATTGGTGAAGTCGCCGCGCATCATGCCCGACACCTTCGGTTGCGGGATGCCCATGCGTTTGGCCGCCGCTTGTTGAGTCAGCCCAAGGGCGCGCATGGCCCTCCTGATCTCGACCACCAGGCCGGTCTTGATCTTGAGCTTTTCAGCGTCAGGCAGTCCAAGGTCGGCAAAGACGTTGCCCGAGCTGCGCTGAACCTCGACGCCTTCAATGATTCGTTTTTGCATTTCGTAGCTCCTGTGCCAATACCTCGGCCACCTTCAGCCGAGCGCGGATGATGTCCATGTCGGCCTTTGGCGTGGCGATTCCGCTCTTGCTCTTCTTCTGGAAGCAGTGCAGGACGAACACCGCTTCCGCAAACTTGACCGTGTATACCGCTCGATAGGTGCCGCCGGCATCGTCTTCGACGACCTCCAGCACGCCGGCACCACCGAACCCCTTGAGCACCTTTGCTGCGTCATCCTGATCGCCTATCTGCGCCAACGAGAGCGCGTAACCGAAACGGCGACGCACGTCGGACGGCAACGCCATCAAATCCTTGTGGCTGCTCGCGATCCATTCGAGCGGTTTTTCTTTGTTTGTCATGACGGAATTTTATACCTGTTCAGGTAATGATGTAAACGCGGCAACCTCAAGGAGGTGTCGTAAAACATTTGTTTTGCGACAGGCTGTCAGCCGCCGCTGTGCTACCTGTGCAACACCCCCTCAAAAATGTACGGAAAACTCTATCGCTATTCACTATTATGCGGAAACCTGTTTTTGATGGTTATCCGCCTATGTTGGTTGGCTACATGCGCGTGTCGTCGGACTCCGACCGCCAGAGCACGGACTTGCAGCGCGACGCGCTGCTCGCCGCCGGCGTCGATCCGCGTCACCTGTTTGAGGATCGTGCCTCTGGCGCGAAGGATGACCGTGCCGGCTTGGCGCGGGCGCTTGAGTTCGTTCGAGCCGGCGATGTGCTGGTGGTGTGGAAACTCGACCGGCTCGGTCGCTCGCTGTCGCACCTGCTCGCCATTGTGACTTCGCTCAAGGACAAGCGGGTGGCGTTCCGCTCGCTGACAGAGAACCTGGACACTACGACGCCCTCGGGCGAATTCCTGTTCCAGGTGTTCGGTGCGCTCGCGCAGTACGAGCGCGCCTTGATTCAGGAGCGCGTCGTCGCGGGCTTGGCCGCCGCACGCAAACGCGGCCGGATCGGCGGCCGGCCGCAGGCGATCACTGGTGAGAAGCTGGACGCCATCGTCGCCGCGCTCGATGGCGGCATGTCTAAGGCGGCGGTGTGCCGCAACTTCAATGTCAAGCGCACTACGTTGATCGAAACATTGACGCGAGCAGGTTGGCGTGGTGCGGGAAGGACGGTCGATGAGCAACAAGAATAAGCTACTCACCGTCTTTTCTGACGCAGAGCAGGAAGCCTTGTACGGCCTACCGGACTTCGACGATGCTCAGCGGCTGGAATACCTGGCGTTGACCGAATCTGAACTGGCGTTCGCCAGCAGCCGGCCTAGCCTGCAGGCCCAAGTCTATTGCGTCTTGCAGATCGGCTACTTCAAGGCCAAGCATGCTTTCTTCCGCTTCGATTGGCATGAGGTCGAGGACGATTGCGCCTTCGTGCTGAGTCGCTATTTCCACGGCGAAGCGTTCGAACGCAAGGCGATCACCAAGCATGAGCACTACAGCCAGAGGGGTCAGATCGCCGAACTGTTCGGCTACCGGTCGTGGGCGGCTAGCTTCCTGCCGCAACTGGCACAGCAGGCTGAACAGATCGTGCGGCGCGACGTAATGCCAGGATTCGTGGCCGCCGAACTGATCGTTTGGCTCAGCGAGCACAAAATCATCCGGCCCGGCCACACCACCTTACAAGAGCTGGTCAGTGAAGCCCTGTCCACCGAACGCAGGCGCTTGGGCGGCTTGCTGGCAGAAGTGTTGGACGAATCGGCCAAAGCTGCGCTGGGCCAGCTCCTGGTGCGTGACGACACCCTGTCTCAACTGGCAGCGCTCAAGCAGGACGCTAAAGATTTCGGCTGGCGTCAGATGGCAGGGGAGCGCGAGAAGCGCGCCACGCTGAAGTCCTTGCACGGGATCGCCAAGGCGCTGCTGCCCAAGCTCGGCATCTCGCAGCAGAACCTGCTGTACTACGCGAGCCTGGCGAACTTCTATACCGTCCATGACCTGCGCCACCTGAAGGCGGAGCAGACCCGGCTCTACCTGCTGTGCTATGCCTGGGTACGTTACCGGCAGCTCACCGACAACCTGGTCGACGCGATGGCCTTCCACATGAAAAAACTTGAGGACGAGAGCCGCACGGGTGCGAAACAGTCCTTTGTCGCCGAACAGCTGCGACGCCATCAGGAAACGCCGCAGGTTGGCCGCCTGCTGTCGCTGTACGTGGACGACAGCGTGGCCGATCCGACGCCGTTCGGCGAGGTGCGCCAACGCGCCTACAAAATCATGTCCAGGGAATTGCTGCAAAACACGGCGCAGCGCATGAGCGTCAAGCCACTGAACAAACTGGCGCTGCACTGGCAGGCGGTGGACGGCCTGGCCGAACGCATTCGACGCCATCTACGGCCGCTGTACGTCGCGCTCGACTTCGCCGGCACGGCCCCCGATAACCCATGGCTCGCGGCGCTGACTTGGGCCAAGAGCGTGTTCGCCAAGCA
>NZ_BCBD01000201.1:0-9030 GCF_001320345.1 Pseudomonas sp. NBRC 111127
AGCGCGGTCTGGATGTCGTCGACACCGGCGCTGCCATCTCCGTTCCTGTTGGTAAGGCCACCCTGGGCCGCATCATGGACGTACTGGGCAACCCGATCGACGAAGCCGGCCCGATCGGCGAAGAAGAGCGTCGCGGTATCCACCAGCCAGCGCCTTCGTTCGCTGACCAGGCAGGCGGCAACGACCTGCTGGAAACCGGCATCAAGGTTATCGACCTGGTTTGCCCGTTCGCCAAGGGTGGTAAGGTTGGTCTGTTCGGTGGTGCCGGCGTCGGCAAGACCGTGAACATGATGGAACTGATCCGTAACATCGCCATGGAACACAGCGGTTACTCCGTGTTCGCTGGTGTGGGTGAGCGTACTCGTGAGGGTAACGACTTCTACCACGAGATGAAGGACTCCAACGTTCTCGACAAGGTAGCGCTGGTCTACGGTCAGATGAACGAGCCACCAGGAAACCGTCTGCGCGTAGCGCTGACCGGCCTGACCATGGCTGAGAAGTTCCGTGACGAAGGTAACGACGTTCTGCTGTTCGTCGACAACATCTATCGTTACACCCTGGCCGGTACCGAAGTATCCGCACTGCTGGGCCGTATGCCTTCTGCAGTAGGTTACCAGCCGACCCTGGCTGAAGAGATGGGCGTTCTGCAAGAGCGCATCACCTCCACCAAGGAAGGTTCGATCACCTCCGTTCAGGCCGTATACGTACCTGCGGACGACTTGACCGACCCGTCGCCAGCGACCACCTTCGCCCACTTGGACGCCACCGTCGTTCTGTCCCGTGACATCGCCTCCCTGGGTATCTACCCAGCGGTCGACCCACTGGACTCGACTTCGCGTCAGCTGGACCCGAACGTGATCGGCAACGAGCACTACGAGACCGCTCGTGGCGTTCAGTATGTTCTGCAGCGCTACAAAGAGCTGAAGGACATCATCGCGATCCTGGGTATGGACGAACTGTCCGAAAGCGACAAGCAACTGGTAGCCCGCGCTCGTAAGATCCAGCGCTTCCTGTCGCAGCCGTTCTTCGTGGCCGAAGTCTTCACCGGTTCGCCAGGCAAGTACGTTTCCCTGAAAGACACCATCGCTGGCTTCAGCGGCATCCTCAAAGGTGACTACGACCACCTGCCAGAACAAGCGTTCTACATGGTCGGCAGCATCGACGAAGCGATCGAGAAAGCCAAGAAACTGTAATCCCGGCGCCCCGCAAGGGGCGCTAATCAGGTTGAGGCAAGCAGATGGCTATGACAGTCCATTGCGACATCGTCAGCGCGGAAGGAGAAATCTTCTCCGGCCTGGTCGAGATGGTAGTAGCGCACGGCAACCTGGGCGATCTGGGTATCGCTCCAGGCCACGCGCCGCTGATCACCAATCTCAAGCCAGGTCCGATCACGCTGACCAAGCAGGGTGGCACTCAAGAGGTGTTCTACATCTCCGGTGGCTTCCTCGAAGTGCAGCCGAACATGGTGAAGGTTCTTGCCGACACCGTGCAACGTGCTGCCGACCTGGACGAAGCTCAGGCTCAGGAAGCCCTCAAGGCTGCCGAGAACGCGCTGAACACTAAAGGCTCGGACTTCGACTACGGCGCTGCAGCCGCACGTCTGGCCGAGGCGGCTGCTCAGCTGCGTACTGTCCAGCAAATGCGCAGAGGCAAGTAATCCGGCCCAGGCCGCTTACTGCCAGTGCGATTGAGTTAAAGGGTAGCCTCGGCTACCCTTTTTCTTTTTCCGAATTTCTATTTTGGTCACGCAGCTGACCGCCCAGGATTGGTAGCCAGTAATGTCCCTCGATATCGTTATTCTCGCCGCAGGCCAAGGCACGCGCATGCGTTCGGCGCTCCCCAAAGTGCTGCACCCGGTCGCCGGCAACTCCATGCTCGGCCATGTTATCCACAGCGCGCGCCAGCTGCAGCCGCAAGGTATTCATGTGGTCATTGGCCATGGTGCCGAACTGGTCCGCGAGCGCCTGGCCGCCGATGACCTGAATTTCGTCATGCAGGACAAACAGCTGGGTACCGGCCACGCCGTTGCACAGGCACTGCCAGCGCTGACTGCCGATACTGTGCTGGTACTGTACGGCGACGTGCCGCTGATCGAAGTGGAGACCCTGCAGCGGCTGCTGGCCAAGGCCAATGACCAGCAACTGGGCCTGCTCACGGTCACCCTCGACGACCCGACCGGCTATGGCCGCATCGTTCGCGATCAGCAAGGCAATGTCACCGCCATCGTTGAGCACAAGGATGCCAGCGAAGCGCAGAAAGCGATCAACGAAGGCAACACGGGCATTCTGGCGCTGCCAGCGGCGCGCCTGGCTGACTGGATGGGTCGTCTGTCGAACAACAACGCCCAGGGTGAGTATTACCTGACCGACGTCATCGCCATGGCGGTGGCCGATGGTTTGGTGGTGGCTACCGAGCAGCCCCACGATCCAATGGAAGTGCAGGGGGCCAACGACCGTCGCCAGCTTTCCGAGCTGGAGCGCCACTACCAGTTGCGTGAAGGGCGTCGCCTGATGGCCCAGGGTGTAACCCTGCGTGACCCGGCGCGCTTCGACGTGCGCGGTGAGGTGACCGTCGGTCGTGACGTGCTGATCGACATCAACGTTGTACTCGAGGGCAAAGTGGTCATCGAGGACGATGTGCAGATCGGTCCCAACTGTGTAATCAAGAACACGACCCTGCGCAAAGGGGCTGTGGTCAAGGCCAACAGTCACCTTGAAGGTGCGGTCATGGGCGAGGGCAGCGATGCCGGCCCGTTTGCCCGCTTGCGCCCTGGCAGCGTACTGGATGCCAAAGCCCATGTGGGTAACTTTGTAGAACTGAAAAACGCTCACCTTGGAGAGGGTGCCAAGGCTGGCCACCTGACGTACCTGGGCGATGCCGAAATCGGCGCCCGTACCAACATTGGCGCAGGTACCATCACCTGCAACTACGACGGTGCCAACAAGTTCAAGACAGTGATGGGTGAGGATGTATTCATCGGTTCGAACAACTCGCTGGTAGCGCCTGTGGAAATCCAGGCCGGCGCCACTACCGCCGCCGGTTCTACCATTACGCAGGCTGTTGAAGCAGGTGATCTGGCAGTGGCCCGGGCACGCCAGCGCAACATCCCAGGTTGGAAGCGGCCGGAGAAGATCAAGAAGAGCTGATTTATCCACAGCTGCTTCCCTCGAAGCCGACCTATGTGAGTAAGTCGGCTTTTTTGTGCGCTATGCAACCCGATGTGTGGCCGCGGCCAGTGTGGGAGCGGGCAAGCCCGCGAACACCGGCAAAGCCGGTGCCATACATCGCGGTGCCGGCTTAGCGGGCAAGTCGGATTGCCGCACCGCCGCTCCCCAGAGAAAAATTGCCGCCAGTAAAGTTATACACAGCTTGACGAATCGCTCATCTTAGGTTTTGATTGCAATCATTATCTTTCGAAACGAAATTTAACTGATCATGTCGAAACGAAACACCCCTCAACGTCGCCACAACATCCTGGCCATGCTCAGCGAGCTGGGCGAAGTGAGTGTGGATGCCTTGGCCAAGCGTTTCGAAACCTCGGAAGTGACCATTCGTAAGGACCTTGCCGCGCTGGAGGCGAACGGCCTGCTGCTGCGCCGTTACGGCGGTGCAGTACCGGTACCGCAGGAAATGCTCAGCGAACCCGCGCAACCGGTCTCTGCCTACAAGAAGGCTATCGCCCGTGCAGCGGTGGGGCGTATACGCGAGCATGCTCGTATCATCATCGATAGCGGTAGCACGACCGCCGCTATGATTCCGGAACTGGGCCGCCAGCCCGGTCTGGTGGTGATGACCAATTCGTTGAATGTGGCTCGCGCCATCAGCGAGGTCGAGCACGAACCGGTACTGCTTATGACCGGCGGAACCTGGGACCCGCACTCCGAATCGTTCCAAGGGCAGGTCGCCGAGCAGGTCCTGCGGTCTTACGATTTCGACCAGTTGTTCATCGGTGCCGATGGCATCGACCTCGCGCGGGGCACCACCACCTTCAACGAGTTGCTTGGCCTGAGCCGGGTAATGGCTGAGGTCGCCCGCGAAGTGATCGTGATGGTCGAGTCGGACAAGGTGGGGCGCAAGATCCCCAACCTCGAGCTGCCCTGGGGCAGCGTGCATACCCTTATTACAGATGAACGCCTGCCCGCAGCGGCACGCGAACACATTCAAGCCCGCGGCATCAACCTGATCTGTGCCGCGATCAGCCAGGAGCAATAATTCATGTGTGGAATCGTTGGTGCCGTCGCCGAACGTAATATCACCGCCATCCTGATCGAAGGCCTCAAGCGGCTTGAGTACCGTGGCTACGACAGCGCCGGCCTGGCCGTGCTCACCCAGGACGGCCAGCTGCAGCGTCGCCGCCGCATCGGCAAGGTCAGCGAGCTGGAAGCGGCCGTTGCTGCCGAGCCGCTGAGTGGCCGGCTGGGTATCGCCCACACCCGCTGGGCGACGCATGGTGCACCCACCGAAGGCAATGCCCACCCGCACTTCTCTGCTAATGAAGTAGCGGTAGTGCACAACGGCATCATCGAGAACCACGAAGAGCTGCGCGAAGAACTGAAGGGCCTGGGCTATGTCTTCGCCTCGCAGACCGATACCGAAGTCATCGTGCACCTGATTCACCATACCCTGAAAAGCGTGCCGAACCTGGCAGATGCGCTGAAGGCGGCCGTGAAACGCCTGCACGGTGCCTACGGCCTGGCACTGGTCAGCATCCACCAGCCTGATCGCCTACTCGCCGCACGCAGCGGCAGCCCGCTGGTCATCGGCCTGGGCCTGGGCGAAAACTTCCTGGCATCCGACCAACTGGCCCTGCGCCAGGTGACCGACCGCTTCATGTACCTGGAAGAGGGCGATATCGCCGAGATCCGTCGCGATCAGGTCACCATCTGGGACCAGGCCGGGCATGAAGTCCAGCGCGAAACCGTGCAGTACCATGAAGGCGCCGAGGCCGCCGACAAGGGTAACTACCGCCACTTCATGCTCAAGGAAATCCACGAGCAGCCAACCGTGGTTCAGCGCACGCTGGAAGGGCGCTTGGGTAAAGATCACGTTCTGGTCCAGGCCTTCGGCCCTCAGGCTGCAGAGTTGTTTGCCAAAGTGCGCAATGTGCAGATCGTTGCCTGCGGTACCAGCTACCACGCAGGCATGGTCGCCCGATACTGGCTCGAAGGCCTGGCCGGCATCCCTTGCCAGGTGGAAGTGGCCAGTGAATTCCGCTACCGCAAGGTGGTGGTGCAGCCAGACACCCTGTTTGTGTCCATTTCGCAATCTGGCGAAACCGCTGACACCCTCGCTGCCCTGCGCAACGCCAAGGAGCTGGGCTTCCTAGGCAGCCTGGCAATCTGCAACGTGGGTATCAGCTCGCTGGTCCGTGAGTCGGACCTGACCCTGCTGACCCTCGCTGGCCCGGAAATCGGCGTGGCCTCGACCAAGGCCTTCACCACCCAGCTGGTGTCGCTGATGCTGCTGACGCTGGCGCTCGGCCAAGTCCGCGGCACCTTGCCGGCCGGTGTCGAGGCCGACCTGGTCGAAGAGCTGCGCCGCCTGCCGACGCGCCTTGGCGAAGCCTTGGCCATGGACGCCACCGTCGAGAAAATCGCCGAGCTGTTCGCCGACAAGCACCACACCCTGTTCCTCGGCCGCGGTGCCCAATACCCGGTGGCGATGGAGGGCGCACTCAAACTCAAGGAAATCTCCTACATTCACGCAGAAGCCTACCCAGCTGGCGAACTGAAGCATGGCCCATTGGCACTGGTGGACAACGATATGCCGGTGGTGACCGTTGCGCCGAACAACGAACTGCTGGAGAAACTGAAGTCCAACCTGCAGGAAGTACGGGCCCGTGGTGGTGAATTGGTGGTGTTCGCGGACGAACATGCGGGCATGACTAATGGCGAGGGCACCCACGTGATCCAGGTGCCGCACATCGCCGATGCCCTGGCGCCGATCCTGTACACCATTCCGCTGCAGTTGCTGTCTTACTACGTGGCTGTGCTGAAAGGCACCGATGTGGACCAGCCGCGTAACTTGGCCAAGTCGGTTACGGTTGAGTAACGCGTGAGCGGGGGGACTTGAGATGTTTTTGAATAATAAAGGTTGTCACAAAACAATAAAGGTTGTCACAACGTAATAAAGGTTGTCACAAGGCAGGCTCTGACCGCACATCGGGCCGGAGCCAGGCCTTGGAGATTCGGGTGACAATCCTCTACCCAACGCTGTGACTGTTGTCCTGGCTTAGCCCGCTCTCTGGGGTGTCCCCTGTGCACGACACCTGTCCTCGTCCCGGTCGAGCGGGTCGCCCAATTTTGAGCGACTCGAACAATGGCATCCATGCCCATAGCTCCGGTCAAGGCTGCACATCGCAAGCTGATGACCCAGGCAAAAATAGATAAGAAAATTCAATCGGGTCGTGGGTGTGGAGTCAGAGATTCCTATAAGCCATGGATCAAAGTGTGGGAGATCAAATCAAAGGGTGTCTCTCATATGATCGCGGGAGTTAAAATTCACCGCACACACCACCTGCTGTCCAATGCAGAGCGAGATTACTTAACTGTACTTGAGCACGATGCCTCGATCATCGATATCCGAGAGCAGTATCCTCTGCTGACACAGGCTGAGACCCAAGCAATTGCCTCAAGTATTAACTGTCGCCACCCTGTATATCCTGGCACGCAAATACCTGTCGTTATGACGACGGACTTTCTCGTTACCTTCTTAGATTCCTCTGGCGAAACAAGGCTAGCTGCTCGATCAGTGAAATACCGAAAAGAGTTTGAGCAAGCTGATCTTCAGGCGCGTAATCGAATAGCAGAAAAGCTAGCCATCGAAGAAAAATACTGGGCAATGAGGGGGGTGGACTGGAAGCTGGTCCTGCATGAAAACCTCTCAAAGATAAAATTAGCGAACCTCAAGATTCTCAGGACATACGCCAGTATTCATCCCTCGTTACCGACGGAGAAGAACATCGGCAATTTGCTTGGATACATTGAGGAGGCAAAGACGGATCAAATACCGTTAAAAATTCTTTTGGATAAAGCGTCTCGTGACCTTTACATTGAATATATGGGGGTAAAGCGCCTCTTCCATCACCTGCTATGGAACGGTCGTTTAGAGTCAGATCTTACCTCGAAAATAATAAGCATGTCGCAGCCGTTGCACATATGGCCGAATCAAAGGTCAGCGGCTTTGTCTCTGCCAAACGAGGTTTCCCATCATGCTTGATCTTAAAATCAACAGCATTGTCACTCCTGGCGAAGAACCTAGCCTACTAAAAAAAGCGGTTCGGATTTTAGGCATAGATGATGCTTCTGTAATTGTGATTGAGCTGAGTACGAATCCCAGCAAGCCGTGGCAGATCGAGCGGTCCGTTTTGATTGACGATATTGACGCAGGGCGCGCAATCTTAAGTCGAGAAATGGTGCCCTTACATCTGCTCAGAAGTGATGATGAAATTAGTGAAAATGAAAAATCGAGCCGAAATCGTAACTGGAGCCTTATAAGAGGGTTAGTAGAAGATCGCTCCGCCTTGGAAATTCTTGGACCGGGTTTTGGAAAGCTGGTTGCTAGGCATGCCCTAGAGGCAGGAGTAGAGCGTAAACAGATATACCGGCTTCTATACCGCTACTGGAGCATGGGGCAGACACCTAACGCGTTTCTATGGAACACTAGTGCTTGCGGTGGTCGGGGAAAGAAAAAGGATCGATCCTCAGGCATTATCCCCGGTAGGCCGCGTAAGTATCGTGGTGTCGTTGTCAATGATGGTGGTGCTATCACGCTCGAACCGCGCCATCTCTCTCATATCCGTTTGGCTTACGGGCGGGTTGCTAGCGGCAAATGCGGCACCCTGAAAGATGCACATAAGTGGATGTTAAACAAATTTTATAGAGAGACTCTGCCAGACGGCTCGAAAGGGAATATTGTACGCGGCAGTTACCCGACTACTACCCAGCTCAGATATCACGGTAAGCTTTTTTTCGATGATCTTTATAAACTTAAGGTGCGTGGCGGTTCTGTTCGATACAACAAAGATCATCGTGCTATCGTTGGCGCAGCTTCCCAAGGCCTGATGGGTGCGACCCATCGATATGAGATAGATTCCACCATCGCTGATGTATATTTAGTGCATCGCGTTAACAGGCTATGGCTCATAGGACGCCCCATACTTTATGTGGTCGTCGATACCTTTACTAGAATGATTGTAGGGATTCACGTGGGCCTTGAGGGTCCCAGTTGGAATGGGGCTCGACACGCGATATACAATGCTTGCACCCCAAAGGTCGATTTTTGCAAGCGATACAATGTTGAAATAGATGAGGCTGACTGGCCGTGCTCGCACTTGCCAGTCGAAATTGTTGCTGACCGGGCCGAACTTCTAAGTGAGGCTGGGGCAACGCTGTCGCAAAGCTTGGGACTAGCGGTGCAAATTTTGCCCCCCTTTAGGCCTGATTGGAAAGGGATCATCGAAAGCCGCTTCCGTCTGATCAATGAACACCTGGACTTGAAATTTGTTCCAGGCGGAGTAGATGCTCGTAAAATGGAGCGTGGTGATAGGGACTACCAACTCGATGCGATTTTGGATATCGACGAGTTCACAGAAATGGTTATTGTAGGGGTCTTGGCGCACAATAAGAGCCTACGCATACCACACCTATTAAGTCGCGAGATGATTGCCGACGGTATAGAAGCGACGCCTATAGCAGTTTGGAATTGGTCTAAAGCTAATAGTCCTATCAATTCTAAAGTGGTTTCTCCGGCTGAGTTGAAAATTGCTTTACTGCCCTCTCAAGAGTGTCGTATCAGTCGAGGCGGTATTGTTTTCCAAGGCGTCCAATATACATGTCAAACAGCCTTGCGTGAGGAGTGGTTGGAGCGCTCACACAATCTGCGGACGAAGTATGTTCGAGTATTCTACGATCCTAACTCTATTGAAAATTGTTGGATCAAGTCCGAAGCAGGTTTTGAGGCTTTAACTATTGTACCGCAGCAACGGCAGAAATATGGTGGACTCCGTATGGAGGAGGTTCTTGATATGGT
>NZ_BCBD01000202.1:0-9014 GCF_001320345.1 Pseudomonas sp. NBRC 111127
CGGCACCCCGGAAATCGGCGGCTTGACCACCATCCAGGCAATGGAGATCATTCGCGGCTGCCACGGCCTGGACCTGATCGGTTGTGACCTTGTCGAAGTCTCCCCGCCTTATGACACCACCGGCAATACCTCGTTGCTCGGCGCCAACCTGCTGTTCGAAATGCTCTGCGTACTGCCGGGTGTAGTCCGCCGCTAATGTGGTCGGGCCACCGAGGCCCGCCAACACCAGAAGACCACCGGGCGCCGTGCGAACGCCCGCGTGGCCGATCTCGCCATAATAAAGATAATCGGGAGACCCCCAATGGCCTTGGACATCATAGTTGTAATGCTTTACACCGCAGGCATGCTCGGGCTTGGCTGGTATGGCATGCGACGCGCGAAAACCCATGAAGACTACCTGGTCGCCGGGCGCAACCTGGGCCCGATGTTGTACATGGGCACCATGGCCACCACCGTGCTGGGTGGCGCCTCCACCGTGGGTACCGTGCGCCTGGGCTACGTTCACGGCATTTCCGGCTTCTGGCTGTGCGCCGCGCTGGGCCTGGGCATCATCGCCATCAACTTGTTTCTGGCCAAGCCGCTGCTACGCCTGCGCATCTTCACCGTGACCCAGGTGCTGGAACAGCGCTACAACCCGACCGCACGCCAGGCCAGCGCGGTGATCATGCTGGCGTACGCGCTGATGATCGGCGTGACATCCACCCTGGCCATGGCCACCGTGCTGCAAGTGCTGCTGGACCTGCCCTTCTGGGCCGCGCTGCTACTGGGCGGGGGTGTGGTGGTGGTGTACTCGACCATTGGCGGCATGTGGTCGCTGACCCTGACCGATATCGTGCAGTTCGTGATCAAGACCGTGGGCCTGATGTTCATCCTGTTGCCCGTGTGCCTGTACAAGGCCGGCGGCTGGGACACCCTGGTGGCCAAGTTGCCGGCGGCCAGCTTCCAGCTGACCACCATCGGTTGGGATACCATCATCACCTACTTCCTGATCTACTTCTTCGGCATCCTGATTGGCCAGGATATCTGGCAGCGGGTGTTCACCGCCCGTGACGAAAAGGTCTGCCAGCGTGCCGGCACCACCGCCGGGGTGTATTGCGTGCTGTATGGCCTAGCCTGTGCCGTGATCGGCATGGCCGCTCATGTACTGATGCCCGACCTGGCCAATCCGAACAATGCCTTCGCCGAAATGATCAAGACCACGCTGCCTGATGGCATCCGCGGCCTGCTGATGGCAGCGGCGCTGGCGGCCATGATGTCGACCGCCAGCGCAGGCCTGCTGGCGGCCTCGACCACCATCACCGAAGACCTGCTGCCCAAGCTGCGTGGCGGCAAGCAGTCCAGCCTGGGTATCAGCCGCCTGTTCACTTTGCTGACCGGCTTGGTGGTACTGGGGATCGCGTTGATGGTGAACGACGTGATCAGCGCCCTGACCCTGGCTTACAACCTGCTGGTGGGCGGCATGCTGATTCCGCTGATTGGCGCCATTTTCTGGAAACGCGCCACCACCGCCGGCGCCATCGCCAGCATGTCGCTGGGCTTTGCGACTGCCCTGTTGTTCATGTTCAAGGACGGGCTGGAGGCGAATACGCCGATCTACTACAGCCTCGCGATTGGCCTGGTGAGCTTTGTGGTGGTGAGCCTGCTGTCGCGTAAACCGGTGGCAGCGGTAAAGCTGGCCTGACCTTCGGCCTGCACTGACCCTATCGCTGACGAGCCTACAGGGCCAGCGATGGGCCCAGAGCAGGCAAGCCAATTGCCCAGACACAAAAAGGCCGCAGCCCCCACCCAGGTGCTGCGGCCTTTGCTTGTATCAGCGACGACGCGGTTGGCGCTTGCGCTGCTCTTCATCAGTCGGGATCGGCACCGGCTGCAAGGGTGGTGGAATCAGCCCCAAGGCGACCGCCAGGTCGTGGAGCCAGTTGGACAGTGGTTTATTCATAATGCCCCCTTGACGGGTCAGCCTCACGGCGAATCAATCCTGCAATGTTTCATACAGATCATAGCCCGATGTCCTGTATTACGCATGCCTCTGCTCTTACAGATAAGGGCCATTCTGACGCGGATCAAGCCATAGCGGCGCATTCCGACGACTGGTTAATCGTTTCGCTTTGTTGCAAGCGTTCCACTACCCCACCCACTTGCGCAGTTGCTGCTTAACCCAAGGCTCGGCACTTACCAGAATCACCCCCAGCAGCACCATCACCGCACCGCCCACAAAATGCGCGGTCAGCGGCTCGTCCAGCAGCAAGACCCCAAAGGTCACGCCGAACAACGGGGTGATGAAGGAAAACACCGCCAGGTTCGATGCCAGGTATTTGCGCAGTAGCCAGAACCAAGTCAGGTAGCTGACGAACGACACTACAACCCCCTGGAACAGCACGCTACCCATGGCCAAAGGCGTGAGCGACACCTCGCCAATCTGCCCGCTGAGCAGGGCAATCAGCAACAATCCGGCAAACCCCACCGCCAGTTGATAGAACAAGGTCAGGGTCGCCGGGGCTTCCGACAGGCGTGAGCAGCGCACCACCACCGTGGTGGCGCCCCAGGCCAGCCCGGCGATCACGCCAAACGCATCGCCCAGCAAGGTGCGGGCATCCATGTGCTCGAACGACATGCCTCCGGCAAAGGCCATGGCAATGCCGCCGAAGGCCAGCAGTATGCCAAGCCATTGCAACAGTCGCAGGCGTTCACTGGCCAGGCGCAGGTGCAACCCCAACGCGGTGAAGACTGGCGCCGTATAAAGAAACACCGACATGTGCGCCGCCGAGGTCAGCTTCAGGCCCTCTGCAATGAACAGGAACTCGATACCGAACAATGCGCCCGCGACCAACCCGGGGCGCCAGGTGCTACCGACCTGCTCCCAGGTGCCACGCCAGCACAGCATCAGGCCCACCAACACCGCGGCGATACCGTTACGCAATGCCGCTTGCATCACCGGGGCGATGTCCACGGCGGCGGTCTTGATCAGCACCTGCTGGCAGCCCCAGATCAGGCACAGGCCCAACATAACCTGGAAGGCAAAGGCATCAGGGTGCTTGCGGGCCGCATTCATGGGCGGGCCTTTGAGGTGAACGTAGGCATGGGGAGCAACTCGGCAGCGTTCAGAAGCTACCGATTATCGGGTTTTCATGGCCACCCATGCCACCCTCAAAACGACCTCAAGCGATTTGCGCTTTTGCCGACACCTGTTCGAAGGTGGTCTCGTCCAGCGCATCCTCCTGATCATCCAGCACCTGGCGCGGGTGCTCGAAGCCAGGGATGCTGCTGTCGATCAGGCTCATCAGCCGCGAGCCGCGCTCGGTCAGCACGAAGTTCTCGCCGTTGCCGCCGTCTTCCTCAGGCCGGCTTTCGATAAAGCCACGCTCGAACAACAGCTTTTCATATTCACAGGCACGGGTTTTCAAGTGATCCAGGTCACCCACCGGCTCACCTCTGGCGGCCAGCGCGGCAGCGTGCTGCTCGGCGTAGGGGCGTGGCGTGAAGCTGTGACCGGCGCCGTTCTGCACCTCGTGCAGCAAGCGTTCGATCAGGTCCCAGTCGTAGGTGGTGCTCATGGCTACGGGCTCCTGCTGTGGACGAAAGGGTTACACAGGTTGGGACTCGGGGCTGAGACGCGGTGTTCCGAGAAAAATGAGAGTGGATGCAAATGGCAGGTGCGAAGCGAGCCATTGCGCAATACGCAGAAACCATTTGCTGGCGAGTCGTCTGTAGTTTATAAACTACATTAATTCGATGAAAAAAATCGAATCCAGCAGTTTCAGACATTGGGTGAGCGGGCTCCGGGATGTTAGCGCCAGAACGCGAATCATTGCTCGGATCAACCGATTGATGGAGGGCCTGCCTGGCGATGTATCACCGGTTGGCCACGGCGTCAGTGAACTCAGGGTCCACTATGGGCCCGGCTACCGCGTATATTTCCACCAGGCGGGCAGTACGTTCGCCATTCTTTTGTGCGGCGGCGATAAAAGCAGCCAACAACGGGACATCAAAGCAGCCCACCATATTCAGCGTTCGTGGAGGATGCAAAATGACACAAACCTTCTCTGAATTCGATCCCGCCGAATACCTCACCACTCCTGAAGCAATCGCCGTGTTCATGACTGACGCCCTGGAGACCGGGGATGCCAGCTATGTCGCCAAAGCTGTCGGCGTAGTAGCGCGTGCCAAAGGCATGAGCGAGCTGGCAAAAGACACAGGGCTATCTCGTGAACAGCTTTACCGGTCGTTCAGCGAGCATGGCAACCCAACCCTCAAATCGTTCCTGACCGTGATGAAAGCATTGGGTATACACATGACAGCGCGTCCTCACATCGCAGGCTGACCCACTGCCTCTCCAGTGATCTGGGTAGTACCCGACCTCGATACATTTGTCAGAAGAGGCGCAGCACCGTTGGTGGCGGCATTTCAGAAACAGAATGCTTCCATCATGAAAGACCCACTGATCGTGAGCACTGAACTTCCCAGCACCCACAAGCTTCCACCGTGCATAACCATTGCTGGAGGGGAGGAAGGATGAAACAGCTGCTATCCATTATGGGCTGCGCCACCGCTTTGCTGTGCGCCAGCCCCGCTTGGGCCTGCACACCGGAAGAAGCGACGCAGAAACGTGAAGAGCTGGCCGGGCTGGTCACCCAACTGACCGAGCAGAACCCGCAAAAGGCGAAGGAAATCAATGAAGAGCTGCAGGGGATGGACCTGAGGACGGCGAGCCAAGACTTGCCCGACAAGTGTCAGCTGATTGACCAGCGGATCAAGGAGTTGAAGGTAGCGGAGCAGAAGGCTGAGTGATGGGGTGTTTCCAATGGCCCTATCGCTGGCAAGGGTAGCCGCTGCATCTTCAGTGCCTGTGAGAACGAGCGCCGCGCGGGCGGCGCTCGATCTCACAGGCACTGCATATATTGTGGCGACCACCTGTCAGCCCTGATGCAATCCCTGTGGGGCTTGCCGGCGATTGGGCCATTGAGCGCTATTTATTCGGCAGCAGGCTTACGCTTCTTCAGCGGCGCCAGGCCATCGGCGCTGGCCAGTGGCGCGTTGGCCTTCGGCTTGGCGGTAGGCTTGCGCTTGGCGGCCGCCTTCTTGTCGCCGGTTTTTTTCTCGATCTTTTTCTTCTTGCTCCCGGCCGCCTTGCCCGAGGCCTTGACCTTCTTCGGCCCGGTGTAGGTGCCCTTCACTTCCTTGATGACGCGGCGCTCGAACTGCTGCTTGAGGTAGCGCTCGATGCTGGACATCAGGTTCCAGTCATTGTGGGTGATCAGCGAGATTGCCAACCCTTCACCACCGGCACGCCCGGTACGGCCCACGCGGTGCACGTACTCGTCGCCGCTGCGCGGCATGTCGAAGTTGATCACCAGATCGAGACCGTCGATGTCCAGGCCACGGGCCGCCACGTCGGTGGCCACCAGCACCTTGGAGCTGCCCTGCTTGAAACGCTCGATGGCCAGCTTGCGGTCCTTCTGGTCCTTCTCGCCGTGCAGTACGAAGGCCTTCACATCCTTGGCCACCAGGTGGCCGTAGATACGGTCGGCCAGGGCGCGGGTATTGGTGAAGATGATTGCCTTGTCGAAGGTTTCGTTGGCCAGCAGCCACTGCACGATCTGCTCTTTGTGCTGATCGTGGTCGGCCATGATGATCTGCTGGCGAGTGCCTTCGGCCAGTTGCGAAACACTGTTGAGCATCAGGTGCTCCGGGTCTTTCAGCACCTTGCCGATGATGTCGCGCAGGGCCGCACCGCCGGTGGTGGCCGAGAACAGCAGGGTCTGCTCACGGTTCTCGCACTCCTTGCACAGGCGCTCCATGTCTTCGGCGAAGCCCATGTCGAGCATGCGGTCGGCTTCGTCGAGGATCAGCACCTGCACGTGGGACAGGTCGAGGTTGCCGGCGTTGAGTTGCTCGAGCAAACGGCCCGGGGTGCCGATCAGCACGTCCGGCACCTTGCGCAGCATGGCGGCCTGTTCCTTGAAGTCTTCACCGCCGGTGACCAGGCCCGCCTTGATGTAGGTGAACTGCGAGAACAGCTGCACCTGCTTCAGGGTTTGCTGAGCCAGTTCGCGGGTAGGCAGCAGGATCAGCGAACGGATTTCGACGCGCCCGCCTTTCAGGTCGACCAGGCGGTTGAGCAGCGGCAGCACGAAAGCTGCCGTCTTGCCGCTGCCGGTCTGCGCGGTCACGCGCAGGTCACGCCCTTGCAGGGCCAAGGGGATGGCCGCGGCCTGCACCGGGGTTGGCTCGACAAATTTAAGCTCGGCCACGGCTTTAAGCAGGCGTTCATGCAGGGCGAATTGGGAGAACACGGAGGTAACCTCAGGCAAGTGCGGGAAATTCAGTTGCATAGGGTAACGTTTTCTGCCGCCTTAGCCGAATTTCTTTTGGCAACTTTGTCGCCATCCGCGCTCTAATGGCACCTCGTTTCGCAACAAGACTGTATGCAAGCCCATGGATATCCAACAAATCTGGCGTGACTCCCTCGACCTGTGGGGCACCCTCGACCAACACCCCATGCTGCACGCGGCCATTGGCCTGGCGGTGCTACTGCTCATCTCCCTGGTCATCGGCCGCCTGGCACGCTTCCTGATGCTGCACGGCGCGCGCCTGCTGGCACGCCAGCCGGCACTCAAGTGGCTGGACGACCTGCGTCACAACAAGGTCTTCCACCGCCTGGCGCAGACCACCCCGTCACTGGTGGTACAGTTTGGCCTGAAACTGGTGCCGGAGCTGTCCGATACCGCCCAGCACTTCCTGGGCAACGTCGCCCTGGCGTTCACCCTGCTGTTCATGACCATGGCGCTGTCGTGCCTGCTGGATGCCCTGCTCGACATCTATGCGCGCACCGAACACGCCCGCACCCGCTCGATCAAGGGTTATGTGCAGCTGGCCAAGATGATGCTGTGGATCTTCGCCTCGATCGTCATCGTCGCCACCCTGATCGACCGCTCGCCCCTGCTGCTGCTGTCGGGCCTGGGCGCCATGTCGGCGGTGCTGCTGTTGGTCTACAAGGACACCCTGCTGTCGTTCGTCGCCAGCGTGCAGTTGACCAGCAACGACATGCTGCATGTCGGTGACTGGATCGAAATGCCCCAGGTTGGCGCCGATGGCGACGTGGTGGACATTACCCTGCATACGGTGAAGGTGCAGAACTTCGACAAGACCATTGTCTCCGTGCCCACCTGGCGCCTGATGAGCGAGTCGTTCCGCAACTACCGCGGCATGCAGCAATCCGGCGGCCGTCGGATCAAGCGCAGCCTGTTCATCGACGCCGCAGGTGTACGCTTCCTCACCCGCGAGGAGGAACAGCGCCTGTCCCAGGTCAGCCTGCTGGGCGACTACCTGGCCGGCAAACGCCAGGAGCTGCAAAGCTGGAACGAAGCGCTGGGCCCGGTGGCCGAACTGTCGGCCAACCGGCGCAAGCTGACCAATATCGGCACCTTCCGCGCGTTTGCCCTGGCCTACCTGAAAAACCACCCCAATGTGCACCCGAACATGACCTGCATGGTGCGGCAGATGCAGACCACCGCCGAGGGCGTGCCGCTGGAAATCTACTGCTTTACCACCACCACGGTGTGGGCGGACTACGAGCGCATCCAGGGGGATATCTTCGATTACCTGCTGGCGGTGTTGCCGGAATTCGGCTTGAGCCTGTATCAGCAGCCGAGTGGTAACGACATGCGCGTGGGGTTGAGCACACGGGTGGCGCAAGAGCCTGTGCCGCGTCGGCTGGAAGAGATGAGCGAGGCTTGAGATTGCGGGGGCTGCTGCGCAGCCCATCGCGACACAAGGCCGCTCCTACAAGGGCGCGCAGCCATGCAAGCCTGCGCAATAGCCCGTTCCGCCTACGGCCTTAGAAGTCCACCTTGCCCCGCCCCGCCTTAACCGTACTGCGTCTGGCCTTCCCTTCGAGCCGGCGGGTCTTCGAGCCGAGGGTGGGCTTGGTGGGGCGGCGTTTCTTTTCGGTCTTGCCGGCAGCGATGATCAACTCGGCAAGGCGTGCCAAGGCATCCGCGCGGTTCTGCTCCTTGGTACGGAACTGCTGGGCCTTGATGATCAATACGCCATCGCCGGTAATGCGGCTGTCCCGTAGCGCCAGCAGCCGCTCCTTGTAAAACGCGGGCAGCGATGAGGCGCGTATGTCAAAGCGCAGGTGCACCGCGCTGGACACCTTGTTGACGTTCTGCCCACCCGCGCCTTGGGCACGGATGTAGCTCAGCTCGATGTCCGTATCCGGCAGTTGCACACCGTTGGAGAGGATCAGCATGTCAAGCCTTGCCAGCCAGCGGCGCTCGCCCACGGCCACCCAGGCGGCTCAGCCATACCGAGGCGATGATGATCGCACCGCCAATGAACAGCCGCCCCAGTGGCTCGTGCTGGTTCCAGATCAGCAGGTTGAGCAGCAGCCCCACAGGCACATGCAGGTTGTTCATCACCGCCAGGGTAGCGCCGGATACCAGGCACGCGCCCTTGTTCCACCAGTACAGGCCCAGCGCCGTCGGGCACAACCCGAGGAACAGCAACACCAGCCATTGCACGTCGGTACTCGGCAGGTGCTGGGCATTGCCGAACAGCAGGAAGGCCGGCAGCACCACCAAGAGGGCGCCGAGGTAGAAGTAGCCAAAACGGGTGTAGTGCGGCAGGTCGCTGGGGTTGCGTGCGACCAGGTGGCGGTACAGCACCTGGCCGGCGGCGTAGGTGAAGTTGGCCAACTGCAGCAACAGGAAACCGGTGAAGAACTCACCGCTGATGCTGTCGAAGCGGATCACCGCCGCGCCAGCCACGGCCACCAGCGCGGCCAACAGTGCCCACGGATTGAAACGCCGGTTCATGGCGTCTTCGATCAGGGTTACATGCAATGGCGTGAGGATGGTGAACAGCAGCACTTCCGGCACCGTGAGCACGCGAAAGCTCAGGTACAGGCAGACGTAGGTGATGCCGTACTGCAACGCACCGATCAGCAGCATCGAGCGCATGAAGCGTGGCTCGACTTGGCGCCAGCGGGTCAGCGGCAGGAACACCAGGCCGGC
>NZ_BCBD01000203.1:0-8909 GCF_001320345.1 Pseudomonas sp. NBRC 111127
TAGGTGCCCCAGGGCGTATAGCCGTTGCCGCAGTTGTTGTTGGTGCCTCGGCAGTGGGTGCCAGCGGGGGAGTACTTGGTCTTGACGTGTTCGGTGCCACGCAGCGGGCCGCTGATGGCCATGCGCGATGCGGTGGTGAAGCGGCGGTTGAGCGGGTCGTTGTCGACCACCTGCCAGCGGCCATCGGTTTTCTGCAAGCGCACAACGCCAGCGCCGTGGGCGTTGATTTCCTTGCGCACTTCTTCGACCGGGCGTTTGCCATTGATATCGGTCGTTGGGCCGGCCGGGTGCAGGGCGGCGGTGTCGATGTACTCGAAGTTGATCGCCAGCAGGCCGTCTTCCGAGCTGCCGTTGATGGGGAAGAAATGCATGCCGTCATGGTGCATGCCCATGGCGTTGGCCTGATCGGTCGAGGTATTGCTGCCATCGGCTCGCCACGGCTTGGCGTTGCTGTTCAGCGGCGTACCCCATGGGGCGAGCACGTAGGCGCTGTAGCCGGCGGCCACTGCGCAGGCGTCGGTGCGCGACCCGGGGATGGATTGGAAACCCAGGGCCAGTTTCGGGTTTTTCGGCTCTGTAACGGGCGGCTGGGTAACCGGGTCATCGTTGGCGGAGCCGCCGCTGTCGAAGCAGCCTGCCAGGCCTGTACCGGCGATCATGGCGATGGCAGCGCCCAGGCTGCCGCGCATCACACTGCGGCGGCTGAGGTAGACGTCCATGACGGAGGCCATCGGCAGGTTGCCGCTGTGGTTCCGGTCCAGATTGTCGCCGGTATCTCGACTCATCAGAGTGTCCTTGTATTCGCTGGGTTGAAACAAACCGCGACTGTAAGGCGCAAATGTGATGATTCGTTGGCAGAAATGTTAACGAGCTTTTAAAGCAACCGGCTCTCGGCATTGCCTGGCCTGCGTGGCTGCGCTGGTAGGGCTCAGGGCCGGATTTCGATCAACGTCCCATCGCGTACCAGGTTCCACACCTCCTGCATGTCACGGTTACGCATGGCAATGCAGCCATCGGTCCAGTCCAGGGTGTGGAAATACCATTCCGGGTATTCATCGTTGATCGGTGTGCCGTGGATCATGATCATGCTGCCGGCACTCACCCCTTCACGGGTAGCGCGGGCGGCATCGTTGCTGTTCGGGTAATTGATGTGCATGGCCAGGTTGAAGCGATCGCTCTGCTTGCGCCAGTCCAGCCAGTACAGGCCCTCTGGGGTCTTCTTGTCGCCCTCGCGCTGCTTGGCGCCCTTGGGCTGCTTGCCCAGGGAAATGCGGTAGGTCTTCAGCGGCTCGCCACGGCTGATCAATTGCAGGCGCCGCTCGGACTTGATCACCAGCACTTTATCGATCAGCGGTTGCATCGCCTGCTGCGAGGGCGACGGGGATGGTGCGGCCTGCACAGGCTTGCGAATGATGGTCTCGGTAAATGCCGCCTGGGACACCGAGGTAACGCAAAGGCAGAAAATGGCAAGCAACCAGCGCATGTAACGGTATCCCTGAAGGCGTCTAGGTATTGGCTGAAACGAGCATCGGCGGCAGGTATTCATGGCCTATGGGGTAGTGCGCCCCGATGCGGTCGCGATAGTAGCATTCTAGTGTGCGCGTGACCGTGCGGAAAGCCAGCTCACCCCAGGGAATCTCGTGTTCCTCGAACAGCCGCACCTCCAGGCTCTCGACGCCCACAGCGAAATCCAGGTCTGCCAGTTCGGCGCGGAAGAACACATGCACTTGGTTGATGTGCGGCAGGTCGAACAGCTGGTACAGGCTGGTTGCGCCGACCCGGGCGCAGGCTTCCTCCACCGTTTCGCGACGGGCGGCCTGGTCGAGGGTTTCGCCGTTCTCCATGAAACCGGCGGGCAAGGTCCAGAAACCGCGGCGCGGCTCGATGGCGCGGCGGCACAGCAGCACCTGGCTGCCCCAGGTGGGCAGCACGCCGGCGACGACGTTGGGGTTCTGGTAGTGGATGGTCTGGCAAGCCTCGCAGACATACCGCAGGCGGCTGTCGCCTTCGGGGATCCGCAGGGTGACCGGGTGGCCGCACGCGCTGCAGTAGTTCATGGCACTATCCTTTATGTTCCGGGCTATCTTGGCGCGGCCGCAGGCGCGCCGCAAGCGCGGGGGCTTGGGTGCCACGCGGCTTTGGTGCATCATGCAAGGCAGGCCTTGGATACGAGCGTGCGCAATGCTGGACGAGCTACTTCGCCGAATGAGCAATCACCAACCCGCGTCACTGGAAACCGACCGGCGGTTCCCCGAAGCGGCGGTTCTTTTGCCCATTACCCGTAGCGAAGCGCCCGAACTGGTCTTGACCCTGCGCGCCCAAGGGCTGTCCACCCATGGCGGTGAAGTGGCTTTTCCCGGAGGCCGCCGCGACCCGGAAGACCCGGACCTGGTGTTCACCGCGCTGCGCGAAGCCGAAGAAGAAATTGGCTTGCCGCCGGGTCTGGTCGAGGTGATCGGCCCGCTGAGCCCGCTGATTTCACTGCATGGCCTGAAAGTGACACCGTTCGTCGGCGTTATCCCCGACTTCGTCGAATACCGCGCCAACGACGCCGAGATCGCGGCAGTATTCACCGTGCCGCTGGAATTTTTCCGCCAGGACCCGCGTGACCATACCCACCGTATCGATTACCAGGGCCGCAGCTGGTATGTACCCAGCTATCGCTATGGCGAATACAAGATCTGGGGCTTGTCGGCGATCATGATCGTCGAACTGGTCAACCTGCTGTTCGATGCCGGCATTAGTTTGCATCAGCCCCCTGAGCGGTACATCGAAAACTGAGCGGGGCCAACCCCGTCGTCTGCGTTCCAGCCTGAGGAGCAAGCATGAAGTACCGCCTGGGCGACCTGCGGGTCGAGAGCCACCCCACCAGTTGGGCAGCGCCTAACGCCACGCTGATCGGCAACGTGCGCCTGCAAGCCAATGCCAGTGTGTGGTTTGGCGCAGTGCTGCGCGGCGACAACGAACTGATCGACATCGGCGAAGACAGCAACGTGCAGGACGGCACGGTGATGCACACCGACATGGGGTCGCCGCTGACCTTGGGCAAGGGCGTGACCGTCGGTCACAACGCCATGCTGCATGGCTGCACGGTGGGTGACTACAGCTTGGTCGGCATCAATGCGGTGATCCTCAATGGCGCGCGTATTGGCAAGCATTGCATCATTGGCGCCAACGCGCTGATTCCCGAAGGCAAGGACATTCCGGACGGTTCGCTGGTGATGGGTTCGCCGGGCAAGGTGGTGCGCGAGCTGACCGAGCAGCAGAAGCGCCTGCTGGAAGCCAGCGCCGCCCATTACGTGCACAATGCCCGGCGTTATGCGCGGGAGTTGGTAATTGACGATGAGTAATGTTGTGGAACGGCCGGTGGCCTCGCCCTGCGTGAGCATCTGTGCGCTGGACGAGCAGGACATCTGCACTGGCTGCCAGCGCAGTGTGGCCGAGATCGGCCGCTGGGGGCGGATGGACAATGACGAGCGCCGCGCGGTGCTCAAGCGTTGCCATGAACGGGCAGTAGAGGCTGGCCTCATCCTCTAGTCTGATGCAGAACCCTGTGGGAGCGGGCATGCCCGCGAAACCGCCAACGCGGTACATGGCACCGGCTCCGCCGGTGTTCGCGGGCACGCCCGCTCCTACAGGTACAGCATGAGCCTGGAGGGTTACGGATCATCTTTAGGAGCGGGTTTACCCGCGAACGGCTCGACGGTAATCTGTACGGCTTGCCCACAGATTACCCGCCATGTTCTATCTGCTTGCCTATATCAGCAGCGTAGTGCTGATCAACTACGCCTTCTCCAGTGCCCCGCACCTGGACGTCATCTGGTCTGCCTGGGGCGGCCTGGTGTTCATCCTGCGCGACATGGTGCAAACCCGCTTCGGCCACGGCGCCCTGGTCGCCATGCTGGTGGCGCTGGTGCTGTCGTATGTGACCTCGGAGCCGGCCATCGCCCTGGCCAGCGCCACCGCGTTCTTCATATCCGAACTGATCGACTGGCTGGTGTTCAGCGTCACCCGGCGGCCACTGCGTGACCGCCTGTGGTTGAGTTCGGCGTTGAGCATTCCGGTGGATACCTTCATCTTCTTCGGCATGATCGGCGCCTTGACCCCGGCGGTGGTCGGCACGGCCATGGCCTCCAAGTTCACCGGTGTCACCGCGGTGTGGCTGGCCATGGCATTTCGCGCCCGGCGGGCTGCTGCGGCCAGCTGATGGTGTAGAATAGCGGTCCTTTTTCAGCGGGTCGCGCCAAGCCGGGTGCGGCCCCGGATGCCTTCGAGGACCTGAAATGACCCGTATCGGAACCCCCTTGTCGCCTACTGCGACCCGTGTATTGCTGTGCGGCTGTGGCGAGCTGGGCAAGGAAGTGGTGATCGAGCTGCAGCGCCTGGGCGTCGAAGTGATCGCCGTCGACCGCTATGCCAATGCCCCGGCCATGCAGGTTGCGCACCGCAGCCACGTGGTCAACATGCTCGATGGCGTGGCCTTGCGTGCCGTGATCGAGGCCGAGAAGCCGCACTACATCGTTCCGGAAATCGAAGCCATCGCCACCGCCACCCTGGTCGAGCTGGAAAACGAAGGCTTCAACGTGGTGCCCACCGCCCGCGCGACCCAGCTGACCATGAACCGCGAAGGTATCCGCCGCCTGGCCGCCGAAGAGCTGGAGCTGCCCACTTCGCCGTACCATTTCGCCGACACCTACGAAGACTTCGCCAAGGGCGTGGCCGATGTAGGCTACCCGTGCGTGGTCAAGCCGGTCATGAGCTCGTCGGGCAAGGGCCAGAGCCTGCTGCGCAGCGACGCCGACCTGCAGAAGGCCTGGGACTATGCCCAGGAAGGCGGCCGCGCCGGCAAGGGCCGGGTGATCGTCGAGGGCTTTATCGACTTCGACTACGAAATCACCCTGCTGACCGTGCGTCATGTGGGGGGCACCACCTTCCTCGAACCGGTCGGCCACCGCCAGGAGAAGGGCGACTACCAGGAGTCCTGGCAGCCCCAGGCCATGAGCGAGAAAGCGCTGGCCGAGTCGCAGCGTGTGGCCAAGGCGGTCACCGATGCGCTGGGCGGCCGGGGCCTGTTTGGCGTGGAACTGTTCGTGAAAGGCGACCAGGTGTGGTTCAGCGAAGTCTCGCCGCGCCCGCATGACACCGGCCTTGTGACCCTGATTTCCCAGGACCTGTCGCAGTTCGCCCTGCACGCCCGCGCCATTCTCGGGCTGCCGATCCCGGTGGTGCGCCAGTTCGGCCCTTCGGCCTCGGCGGTGATCTTGCCGCAGGGGCAGTCGCAGCAGACCAGCTTCGCCAACCTGGGTGCAGCCTTGAGCGAGCCGGATACTGCCATCCGCCTGTTCGGCAAGCCGGAAATCAACGGTACCCGCCGCATGGGTGTGTGCCTGGCGCGCGACGAGTCGGTTGAAGCGGCGCGGGCCAAGGCGACCCGCGCTTCGCAGGCGGTCAAGGTCGAGTTCTAAGCTTCAAGCTTCAAGCTTCAAGCTTCAAGCTTCAAGCTTCAAGCTGCAAGAGAATGCGCGTCGCTTGTAGCTTGTAGCTTGTAGCTTGTAGCTTGTAGCTTGTAGCTTGTAGCTTGTAGCTTGCAGCTTGCAGCTTGAGACTCACAGCTGTGTATTGCGGGTCTCTTTCAGGCACAGCACAGCGATCAAGCTGATCACTGCGGCTGCCGACACATAGCCCCCCACCCAGCTCAAACCGCCCATGCTCACCAGCTTCTGGGCGAAGAACGGGGCCGCCGAGGCGCCGACAATCCCACCCAGGTTATACGCCGCCGAAGCGCCGGTGTATCGCACATGGGTTGGGAACAGCTCCGGTAGCAAAGCCCCCATCGGTGCAAAGGTCACGCCCATCAGGAACAGCTCGATGGCCAGGAACAGTGCCACGCCGGCGGTAGAGCCCGAGGTCAGCAAAGGCTCCATGGTAAAGCCCGACGCCACCGCCAGCAGGCCGCCGACGATCAGCACCGGCTTGCGCCCGTAGCGGTCGCTGAGCCAGGCCGACAGCGGCGTCGCCAGCGCCATGAATACCACTGCAAAGCACAGCAGGCCGAGGAACGTCTCCCGGCTGTACCCCAGCGTGGTCACACCGTAGCTCAGCGAGAACACGGTGGAGATATAGAACAGCGCATAGCACACCACCATGGCGGCAGCGCCCAGCAGGGTAGGGCGCCAGTGCCTGGCGAACAGGTCGACCACCGGCATTTTCACCCGCTCATGGCGGGCAACAGCCTTGGCGAACACGGGGCTTTCCTCCAGCTTCAGGCGCACATACAGGCCTACCAGCACCAGGGCGGCGCTGAGCAGGAACGGGATACGCCAGCCCCACTCACGGAACTGCTCGTCGCTCAGGGTCAGGGCCAAGGTCAGGAACAGGCCGTTGGCCGCCAGGAAGCCGATCGATGGCCCCAATTGCGGGAACATGCCGAACCAGGCGCGCTTGCCCTCCGGGGCGTTTTCAGTGGCCAGCAGCGCCGCGCCGCCCCATTCGCCGCCCAAGCCCAGGCCTTGGCCAAAGCGCAGCAGGCAAAGGATGATCGGTGCCCATACACCGATGCTGTCGTAGCCCGGCAGCACGCCGATGGCCGTGGTAGACACACCCATCAGCAGCAGCGAGGCGACCAGGGTCGATTTGCGGCCGATGCGGTCGCCAAAATGGCCGAACAGTGCCGAGCCCAGCGGCCGGGCAAGAAAGGCAATGCCAAAGGTCAGGAAGGCCGCCAGCATCTGTGCGGTGCCCGAGCCGGAGGGGAAAAACACCGGCCCGATGACCAGGGCGGCAGCCGTGGCGTAAACGTAGAAGTCGTAGAACTCGATGGCGGTGCCAATGAAACTGGCAGTGGCTACCCGCGCGGGCGAGTTGACCGGCGCCGCAGGGGCTTGGGCATAGGTGCTGCTTGTCATTAAGTAGGTCCCTAACAGTCTGGTCCGGCTCCGTGGGCTTGGTCCACGACGGGTGCGCTGCAAAGGCAGGCACGGCGGCGCGGGCGCCGGAGCGTTTTGTTGTTGTGTGCGCCCGACTGACGATAGCCCAAGGGGGATAGGGGCGGGGGCGGGCACTGTTCAGGGTGTGGAAGCAGGACCGCGGGGCGTGTCAGTGGGGCGGACTGGCCGTGAAACGCCGGGTGCGGGTAGCAGGCGTGGCGGCGGGGCTGGGTAAGCGTGGGGCGAGTATAGCTAGCGCGCCAGGGTCCACACCAGTACCTTGCTGGCACAATTGTCCTCGGTTTCGAGGATCTCCAGGCGATAGCGGCCGATCTTCAGGCAAACGGCACTTTCGGGAATGCTTTCCAGTGCTTCGGTCACCAGGCCGTTCAGGGTTTTCGGCCCACCGTCGCAGGGCAGGTGCCAGCCCAGGCTGCGGTTGATTTCACGCAGCGAGGCAGTGCCATCGATGACGAATGTGCCATCGGGCTGCGGATGCACGTGCGGGTTTTCCAGGCTCTGTTCGTCTTCGAACTCGCCGACGATTTCTTCGAGAATGTCTTCCAGGGTGACGATACCCAGCACTTCGCCGTACTCGTCCACCACCACACCCAGGCGCCGTTGCTGCTTGTGGAAGTTCAGCAGTTGCATTTGCAGCGGTGTGCTTTCGGGCACGAAATACGGCTCGTAGCAGGCCCCGTGCAGCGCCTCCAGGGTCAACTCGGCCTTGGGCAGCAAATGGCTGATCAGCTTGGTGTTGAGGATCGCCTCAACCTGGTTGATGTCGTTGTGGTACACCGGCAGGCGGGTGTGGCGGCTGACGATCAGCTGTTCGATGATGCGCTCGATCGGCTCGTCGAGGTTGATGCCGTCCACTTCGCTGCGCGGCACCAGGATGTCGTTGACGGTGACCTTGTCCAGCGCCTGCAGGCCGTCGAGCAGGCCGTGGCGGGGCGCTTCGTGGCGCTCGTCTTCATCCGGGTCGTCATCTTCCTGCGGGTGCAGGGGCACTGCGGCCGGCTGCGTTCGGAACGGGCGCAAGATCAGTTTGGCGCAACCGTCGAGCAGGCAGGCGAACGGCTGCAGCAGCGTGAGCGGCGCTTTCAGCAGGCTTACGCCCAGGCCGGCCAGTGCTTGCGGGTTGCGCCGCGCCAGGCGCCGCGGCAGGAACTCGGCAAACACCAACAAGGCCACGGCAGCGGCCAGCCCGGCCAGCCAGAAGCCGTGTTCGCCGTCGTAGCGCTGCCCGACCAGGCACGCCAGGCCCAGGACCAGCAGTTTGCCGAGGCTGGCGCACAGCACCAGCGCCTGGGCGGGCAACGCTGGCTGGCCATCATCGCCACTGCGTAGCGCGCCAGTGAGTTGCAGGCGCGCAACGTCCAGAGCGGTGAACAGCGCTGCCCAGAGCAGCGCCAATGCCAGCGTGACCAGTAGCGGTGCGTACGGCAGGGTGTCCATGGGTGGCCGTCAGATATGCAGAATGAATTCGCGAACCAGCTTGCTGCCGAAATAGGCCAGCATCAGCAGGCAGAAACCGGCCAGTGTCCAGCGAATGGCCTTGTGGCCACGCCAACCCAAGCGGGTTCGCCCCCACAGCAGCACGCTGAATACGACCCAGGCAACGCAGGCCAGCAAGGTCTTGTGCACCAGGTGCTGGGCGAACAGGTTTTCGAGGAACAGCCAGCCGGAGATCAGCGACAGCGACAGCAGGCACCAGCCGGCCCAGAGGAAGCCGAACAACAGGCTTTCCATGGTTTGCAGCGGCGGGAAGTTGCGGATCAGCCCGGACGGGTGCTTGTTCTTCAGCTGGCGGTCCTGCAGCAGCAGCAGCAGCGACTGGAACACGGCAATGGTGAACAGCCCATAGGCCAGGATCGACAACAGGATGTGCGCAAGAATGCCCGGCTCCTCGTCGATCAGTGGCACCGTGCCGGGTGGCGCGAACTGCGCCAGCAAGGCCGTTACCGCGCCCAGCGGGAACAG
>NZ_BCBD01000204.1:0-8872 GCF_001320345.1 Pseudomonas sp. NBRC 111127
GTAATACACCTGCTCCACCTGCGCGTGGTTTTCCAAAAAGCGCGCCACCTGCAGGGCATTGGCGCACTGGCGCTCCATGCGCACATCCAGGGTCTTCAGGCCACGCAGGGCCAGGTAGCAGTCGAACGGCCCCTGCACCGCGCCGATGGCCATGCTGATGCGGCGCAGGCGCGCCAGCAGCGCGTCATTGGCCGCGACCACCACCCCGCCAGTCAGGTCGGAGTGGCCGCCAATGTATTTGCTGGCCGAGTGCATCACCAGGTCCACCCCAAGGTTGATCGGGCGCTGGTTCCACGGCGAGCAGAAGGTGTTGTCGATGCAGGTCAGGATGCCCTTGGCCCGCGCCAGGTCGCACACCGCCTTGATGTCGACCAGGTGCAACAACGGGTTGGTCGGCGACTCGATCCAGATCAACTGGGTTTCGGGCTTGATCGCCGCGGCCACCGCGCCCAGGTCGTTGAGGTCGACATAGGTGGTGGTCAGGCCTGAAGTACGGCTGCGGTAGTCTTCCAGGATGCGGAAAGTGCCCCCGTACACGCCGTTCATCACGACCACGTGGGCATCCTTGGGCAGCAGCTCCAGTACCGTGGCGGTGGCATTCACCCCCGAGGCGCAGGCCACGGCACCCACGCCCTCTTCCAGCGCGGCTACGCAGGTTTCGTAGGCATGCCGGGTGGGGTTGCCCACGCGGCTGTAGGAGTACTCCGGCTTGTCGTCGAGGCTGCGTTTGGTGAACGAGCTGGCGGTGACGATGGCCGGGAAAATGGCATTGTCGGCAACACTGAACTGCTCGCCAGCGTGAATGGCACGGGTGGCGAAATTGCGCGGCTTGTCGGACATGGTCAGGCCCATCGGCAGAATGAAAGCTGCCACTATGGCACAAGCCAAATCGCCTGGCCTTGGGGTAACCTGTGAAATATTTTCCGGCACGGCCAGCGCGATATGGACAGCTTCGACCAGCACATTCTTACCCTGCTTCAGCGCGACGCCTCGATGTCGCTCAAGGACCTGGCCGAAGCCGTCAACCTGTCCACCACCCCGTGCTGGAAGCGGGTCAAGCGCCTGGAAGAAGAAGGCTACATACTCGGCCGTGTCGCCCTGCTGGCCCCTGAACGGCTAGGGCTGGGGCTGACGGTGTTCGTCCAGCTCAAGACCCAGCGCCACGACAGCGCCTGGCTGGCGCAGTTTGCCGCGACCGTGACCGGGTTCGAGGAGGTGATGGAGTGCTACCGCATGTCTGGGGACTGGGACTACATGTTGCGGGTGGTGGTGGGGGATATTGCGGCGTATGACCGGTTTTACAAAAAGCTGATTACCAGCACCGAGGGGTTGTCGAACATTACCTCCAGTTTTGCCATGGAGCAGATGAAGTACACCACGGCTTTCCCGGTGAACCGTGGCTGATGGCTGTGGGGCAGTACCGGCCCAATCGCCGGCAGGCCACACAGGGATTGCATCAGGGCTGACAGGTGGTTGCCACACGATATGCAGCGCCTGTTAGATCGAGCGCCGCCCGCGACAGGGCGCTCGCAGCCGCCCGTCAATCCGAAGCCAGCACCGCCGCAATCCGGTTCCCGGCCTTGGCCTTCTCCAGCTTGATCGCCACAAACTTCGAGGTCGGGGTGTACGTCCCCTCGCCATAACTCTCCAGCGGCACCAGCGGGTTGGTCTCGGGGTAGTAAGCCGCCGCCTGCCCTTGCGGCACGTCATACGCCACCAGGCGGAACCCCGACACCCGCCGCTCCACACCATCCTCCCACAGCGACACCAGGTCCACGTGCTCGCCCGGTTCGAAGCCCAGGCGGCGGATATCGGCCTCGTTGACGAACACCACTTCGCGCAGGCCGAACACCCCACGGTAGCGGTCGTCCAGGCCATACAGGGTGGTGTTGTACTGGTCGTGCGAACGCAGGGTCTGCAAGATCAGGTCGGGCTTGTCCCCGCGGGCCAGCACCTTGGCGTTGACCAATGCCTCGGGCAGCGTGTGGGGCATGAAGCGCGCCTTGCCGGTGGCCGTGCGGAAGTTGCGCTCGGCAGCGTGGTTACCCAGGTGGAACCCGCCAGGGCTGTTCAAGCGCTCATTGAAACGCGCGAAGCCAGGGATGACGTCGGCAATCATGTCGCGGATGCGGTTGTAGTCGGCCACCGCATAGGCCCAGTCGATCGGCTGGTTGCCCAGCGTGGCCTTGGCCATGCCGGCGATGATCCATGGCTCCGAACGCATGTGCGGCGAGCGCGGGCGCAACTGGCCATGGGAGAGGTGCACCATGCTGAAGGTGTCTTCCACGGTCACGCCCTGGGGCCCCGCGGCCTGCAGGTCGATTTCGGTACGGCCCAGGCATGGCAGGATCAGCGCGTCGCGGCCGGTGACCAGGTGCGAGCGGTTGAGCTTGGTGGAAATCTGCACGGTCAGCGCACACTTCTGCAGCGCGGCATGGGTACGCGGTGTATCCGGGGTGGCTTGGGCAAAGTTGCCGCCCAGGGCGACGAACACCTTGGCCCGCCCCTCCTCCATGGCCTTGATCGCCAGCACCGCATTGTGCCCGTGGGCACGCGGCACACGGAAGCGGAAGCGTTTTTCCAGGGCGTCGAGCAGCGCTGCCCTGGGCTTTTCGTCGATGCCCATGGTGCGGTCGCCCTGCACGTTGCTGTGGCCGCGCACCGGCGACAGGCCAGCGCCGGGCTTGCCGACGTTGCCGCGCAAAAGCTGCAGGTTGACGATTTCCTGCACGGTTGCCACCGAATGGCGGTGCTGCGTCACGCCCATGGCCCAGCACATGATGACCCGCTCGGCCTTGCGGTACATACGCGCGGCCAATTCGATCTCGGCCAGGGTCAGGCCAGACTGCTGAACGATGTGTTCCCACGCCGTGGCGTCGACCGCCGCCAGGTAGCCATCGATACCGCTGGTGTGCTCGGCGATGAAGGCGTGGTCGAATACCGGCGGTTCGCCCTTGGCCTGGGCCTCGCGTTCCCACTGCAACAGGAACTTGGCAATACCGCGCATGGCCGCCATGTCGCCACCCAGGGCTGGGCGGAAGTACGCGCTGGAAGTCGGCTCGGAGCCATTGCTGAGCATTTCGAACGGGTGCTGCGGGTGCTGGAAGCGCTCCAGGCCACGCTCTTTGAGCGGGTTGAAGCACACCACCTGGGCACCGCGCTTGACCGCTTCACGCAGCGGTTCGAGCATGCGCGGGTGGTTGGTGCCGGGGTTCTGGCCAATCACGAAAATGGCATCGGCCAGTTCCAGGTCGTGAAACACCACGGTGCCTTTGCCCACCCCCAGGGTTTCCGACATGCCCGAGCCACTGGCTTCGTGGCACATGTTGGAGCAGTCCGGGAAATTGTTGGTGCCATAGGCACGCACGAACAGCTGGTAGAGAAACGCCGCTTCATTGCTGGCCCGGCCCGAGGTGTAGAACTCGGCTTCGTCCGGCGATTGCAGTGCGCGCAGGTGCCGGGCAACCAGCTCGAACGCTTCTGCCCAGGTGGTTTCCACGTAATGGTCGGTGGCTGCGTCATAGCGCATCGGGTGCGTCAGGCGGCCTTGGTACTCAAGCCAGTAGTCGGTCTGTTGCTTCAACGCGCTGACGCTGTACTTGGCAAAGAAGGCAGGGTCCACCGAGCGCCCGGTGGCTTCCCAGTTGACCGCCTTGGCGCCGTTTTCACAGAACTTGACCATGTCGCTTTCCGGCGACTCGCCCCAGGCACAGCCAGGGCAGTCGAAGCCGCCGTTCTGGTTGGTCTTGAGCATGGCCCGCAGGTTCTTGAAGGCGTTGTCACTGCCCAGCCAGCTCTTGGTCACGCTTTTCAGCGCCCCCCAGCCGGCGGCGGCGCCTTTGTAGTCCCTGATGTGTTCGTCCTGGCTCATGCGGTGAATCCTCACGCTTCGGTGCTTTGTTTCAGCCTATGGAGCGTGGGGCGGGGCGTCCAATCGAAAGATCTTACGGCGTGATAAGCGCTTTCGATCACGGCAGGCAGGCGACGAGCTGCCAGGCCATATGATAGAGACCGTCGATCATGCAGTCGGACAAAGCAATTTGACGGCCCTGCGCCCAGGTTATAGCTTGGACAGAAATGCCCCCCTTCCCAGACGCGAGCGCGAACGTGGAACAGAACAGCCGGGCCCTGATCGACGGCTTCAACCGGAAAATCGACTACCTGCGGATGTCGGTCACCGACCGCTGCGACTTCCGTTGCGTGTACTGCATGGCCGAAGACATGCAGTTCCTGCCGCGCCAACAGATTCTCAGCCTGGAGGAACTGTTCCAGGTGGCCGAGCGCTTCGTCGCCCTCGGCACCCGCAAAATCCGCCTGACCGGCGGCGAACCCCTGGTGCGCCAGGGCATCGTCGACTTGTGCGGGCGCATCGCCGCCCTGCCCGGCCTGCGCGAACTGTGTCTGACCAGCAACGGCTCGCAGCTTGGCCGCCTGGCCCAGCCGCTGTTCGACGCGGGCGTTACACGCCTGAACATCAGCCTCGACAGCCTGGACGCCGACCGCTTCAAGCAACTGACCCGTACCGGCGACCTGCACCAGGTCATTGCCGGCATCGACGCAGCCCGGCAGGCCGGCTTCAAGCGCACCAAGCTCAACTGTGTGGTGCTCAAGGGCCGCAACGACCATGAACTGGTCGACCTGGTGCGCTTTGCCATCGACCGCGAGCTGGACATCACCTTCATCGAAGAAATGCCCCTGGGGGTGATCAGCGAGCATGAACGTGGTGAGTCGTTCTGCTCCAGCGATGAAGTACGGGCGCTGCTGGCTGAACAGTTCACCCTGGTGGAGTCCACCGAAACGTCGCAGGGGCCGGCCCGTTACTGGCGCCTGGCCGAAGCGGCCAACACCCGGGTCGGCTTCATTTCGCCGCACAGCCACAACTTCTGCGCCACCTGCAACCGCGTGCGCCTGACCGTCGAGGGCCGCTTGCTGCTGTGCCTGGGCAACGAGCATTCGGTAGACCTCAAGCACGTGCTGCGGGCCCACCCGGGCGACCCCGACCGCCTGGAAAAGGCCATCCGCGACTCGCTGCACCTGAAGCCCTACCGCCATCACTTCGAAGTCGGTGGCGACGTGCATATCCTGCGCTTCATGAACATGACCGGCGGCTGAGCAGCTGCCTCTGGATTGCCATGATCGTCCACCCCGCACCCGATGTGTTGCGCGTGTTGTTCACCCTCAAGGGTTCGATCATCAAGCGCATTGCCCTGCGCTGCCTGATGGTCACCCTGCTGGCTGCACTGATCGTGCTGGTCGAGCGCCATTACCCGGCGTTTTTCTACCCGGTCAGCGCCACCCCATTCACCTTGCTGGGCCTGTCGCTGTCGATCTTCATGAGCTTTCGCAACAACGCCTGCTATGACCGTTGGTGGGAGGGGCGCAAGGCCTGGGGCAAGCTGATCATCGAAACCCGCTCGTTCGTGCGTGAGAGCGTGGTGATCGGCGATGAAGCACTACGCCGTGAGCTGCTGCGCAGCCTGTGCGGGTTTGCCCATGCGCTGAATGCGCGGTTGCGCAACGAAGACGACCTGGCTGCTGCCCGCCCATGGTTGCCACGGCCCGAGGCGCTCAGCCCGCACAACGTGTGCGACAGCATCCTGCGTGAGGTGGGCAGCCAATGCTCGCGGCTGGCCGAGCGACAACAGATCAGTGACTGGCGTTACAGCCTGCTGGAGCAGCGGCTGGTGGGGCTGACCGAGGTGCAGGCCACCTGCGAGCGCATCAAGGGCACGCCACTGCCGTTTCCCTACACGCTGTTGTTGCACCGCACCATCTATATCTTCTGCCTGTTGTTGCCGTTTGCCCTGGCCGAGCCGCTGGGCTGGCTGGCGCCGCTGTTCACCACCATCGTGGGGTACACGTTCTTTGGCCTGGATGCGATTGGCAACGAGCTGGAAGACCCGTTCGGGCGGGATGAAAACGACCTGCCGACCGATGCCATGGTGCGGACCGTGGAGCGGGATGTACTGGCGGGGTTGGGGGACCAGCAGTTGCCGCCGGCGTTGTTGCCGGTGGGGCATGTGTTGAGCTAAGGGCCCTATCGCCGGCAAGCCAGCTCCCACAGGTACCACACAGATTTCAGAACCTGTGCAATACCTGTGGGAGCCGGCTCGCCGGCGATAGGGCCGGTACAGGCGAACGATCAGCCCCGGCTTGCACAGGCCTCGATGGGCAGCAGGTGCTTGACGAAGTTGCACGGCCGGTGCCGGGCATCCAGCTGCTCGGCCAGGATCCCCTCCCACGCTGTACGGCAAGCCCCGGTAGACCCCGGCAGGCAGCACACCAGCGTGCGGTTGGCCAGCCCGGCCAGCGCCCGGCTCTGCACGGTCGAGCTGCCGATATCCAGAATCGACAACGCGCGGAACAGCTCGCCAAAGCCATCGACATGTTTGTCCAGCAGGCACCCGACCGCCTCTGGCGTGCTGTCGCGGCCGGTAAAACCGGTACCGCCGGTGATCAGCACCACCTGCACCTGGTCATCGGCAATCCAGGTGGCTACCTGGGCGCGGATCTTGTACAGGTCGTCCTTGAGCAGCGCCCGTGCCACCAGGCGGTGGCCGACCTCTACCGAACGGCTGGCCAGCAGTTCGCCGGAGGTGTCGTTGTCGAAGGTGCGGGTATCGCTGACAGTCAGCACGGCGATGTTCAGCGGTACGAAGACCGCATCGGGTTGGACGCGCACAACAGGAACTCCTTGAATGGCCTTGTCGCCACGCTAAGGGGATGCTCCGAGGGCGTCCAATCGATATGGCGAACCGTTCCATCGACAGGCTCTATCGCTGCCTGGAGGTAGCCGCAGCATCTCACAGGCCCTGCATTTCTTGTGACAAACACCTGTCAGCCCTGACGCGATCCCAGCGGAAGCTGGCTTGCCAGCAACAGGGCCCGCACAGGCACCATCAAACAATGGCCAGCCACCGCAGAGTTGGTTAAGGTCAACACACCCCGCATGCCAGGCACTTCCATGGACATCAAGCAGCTCAAGTTCCTCATCGCCCTCGACCAGACCCGCCACTTCGGCCAGGCGGCGGCGCTGTGCCACATCACCCAGCCGACGCTGTCCATGCGCCTGCGCAACCTGGAGGACGAACTGGACCTGGTGCTGGTCAAACGTGGCCAGCGCTTCGAGGGCTTTACCGAAGCCGGTGAGCGCATCCTGGCCTGGGCCCGCACCCTGCTGGCCGCCCACGACGGCCTGCAGGCCGAAGCCGCCAGTTGCCGGGGCCAGGTGGTCGGCAGCCTGCGCCTGGGCACGGTGCCGCTGGCCAGTTTCAACCCCATGCACCTGCTGCTGCCGCTGCGGGAAAAATACCCGGAGCTGCACTTCCAGCTCAGTTCGCTGAGCTCGGAACAGGTCATCGACGGCCTTAGCCGCAACCAGCTCGATCTGGGCATCTGCTACCTGGACCAGGTCAACACCAGCTTCTTCGATGTGATCGAGCTGGGCATCACCACCATGGGCCTGCTGCATGACACCCGGCACTTCCGGTTTGCCAGCGACAGCTTGCGCTGGGCCGAACTGGGCGACATCCCCCTGGGGTTGTTGAGCAAAGGCATGCACTACCGCCAGTCACTGGACCTGAGCTTTCGCAGCCGTGGCCTGGAGCCCAACGCGGTGCTGGAAAGCGATTCGAGCTTCCAACTGATTCAGGCCATCAACACCGGCATGTGCTGCGCGATCATGCCTCTGGACTGCGGCCTGGAAGACCTCAGCGAGCACTTGCGCATCCTGCCGGTGGCCGACGCCGCGATCCACAGCCCGGTCGGCCTGCTGCTGCGCCGCAGCGAGCCACGTTCGGCCATTGCCGAGCAGTGCTTTGCCGAGACGCAGGCACTGTTTCAGGCGGGCTGATCGCTGGTCGCCTGGCGGTATTGGCGCGGCGTGAAGCCGGTCAGTTGCTTGAACTGGCGGCTGAAGGCGCTGTGGTCGGTGTAGCCGCAGCACATGGCAACCTCAGTGATCGGCAAGTCTGAATGCAGTAGGCGATGGGCGTGCTCCAGGCGCGCCTTGTGGATCATCTGCCGTGGCGTGAGGTGGAATACCCGTTTGCAATAGCGCTCCAGCTGGGCCACCGAAATGCCCGCGATGCGGGTCAGCTCGCGCATGCTTATCGGCTGGTGAAAATGCTGGCGGATATGTTCGTCCACCGCGGCCAGGCGCTGGTACGCAGGGTGGCTGTCGGCCGCTGACTGCAGGTCGACCGAGATGCCGACCAGGCCAATGATCTCGCCCGCCTGGCTGTACAACGGGCGCTTGTGGGTCAGGCACCAGCCTGGCTCACGGCTGCCGTACAGGTGCAGCTCCAGCTGGTCTTCCAGCACCAGGCCCTGCTTGAGCACACGGCGGTCCTGTTCGGTGTAGCCGGGGCCCAGCTGCGCCGGAAACACTTCGGCACTGGTCTTGCCCAGCAACGGCTGCAGGCGCTTCAGGCCACAGCGCTGGACCAAGGTGTTGTTGGCCAGCACGTAGCGGGCGGCCGGGTCCTTGATGAAGATCGCAGCGTTGGGGATGGCGTCGAGGATCGGCAGCAACAGCGAGACACCGGCCAGCAGGGCCTCGAGGGAGGCGGGACGGTGCTGGTCCAGGGAATGGTAGAGGGGTGCCAGGGGGGTGTCGGTCATCTGCTCGATCTCTGTTGGCTTTGTCGGCCCTTTCGCGGGCATGCCCGCTCCCACAGGTACCTCACAAATCCCGAATCCTGTGCTGTACCTGTGGGAGCGGGCGAGCCCGCGAAGAGGCCGGCACTACTCACACATACCTACAGCCCTTATACGGTATGGCCTACAGCCTATTCCCCACCCTTGTGGCTGACCACTGCTTTTTCGCAACTGTGCCGATTTCGTCATGCCCCTTGCAGAAAACCATCAAGAA
>NZ_BCBD01000205.1:0-8816 GCF_001320345.1 Pseudomonas sp. NBRC 111127
TTTCGCGCACCGGCTTTTCCGCCGCATCTTCGTAGGCACACCCAACCGAGTCACTACCCTGGGCTAATATCTTAGCCCCCCCTGGATGATCTGAACACTCGGCATTATCCAGATGAGCCCTCGCAGCAGGCTTACCGTTTATATAAACGTTACTTGAGCCTGATCGTATGCGTCCTGTTTCACTACAAGCGAAAGATAGGCTACCAATCAGTTGACCGATTCCAGCGCCGGTAGCTGCTCCCACGCCAACCATCGCGGCTAGCGCTACAGCCCCAAGCCCGCCGGTTCCGATAACGGCAATACCCATGAGTACCGCGCCTGCTCCAATTGCTAAGCCAGCAAGCAATCCACCTAAAGCGCTGATTTGCGCGTGTCCATCTGCACGTGTAGGCTACCGAAATGCCAATGAGGCACTCTCGCAGAGTTCACCAAGGAGGAACCGCCCATGTTCGTTAGTAAAATAATGCTCGATCAGCTAGAGCACGACATGGAGAAGAATAACCGCGAGATGGTGATCATGCCATTAGAAAACTTGAGGATAGAGGCCAGGCAGGCCTCTCTCACTCAAGCAGCCACCCAACCTCAGCAAGCGTGTACGTTGAATCAGCGCTACTGGCTAGAATGCGCGTGGAGCGGCATGAAATCGACGTACAATGGCATTCCGCATACGGTCGTAAACACGAACTGCGGCGTGCCAGCCGGCATGGCCCTCATTGATATAAAAAATATCAGCATCCTGCTTCGAGACATCGGCGGCTTCGGCACCGAGGCAAGAATATCGGTACATAATGGCAAACAATACCTAATAATTACAGGGTACCCCGGTTTACGCCGAAAATTGAAAGGGACCCGCTATGGAGTACGGAATGCGCAGCTCCTAGAGCTTGGGATCGGCAAGTACGGCCATTCGCGGATCATCAATAAGCGGCTTCAAGCTTTCATGCTGGGTGGCTGTAGGGATTGAAGTTGCTGAGTGGGTATTTAGTGACGAGCGGGCTATGACTGATCTATTCGGAGGCATAGGCGTCGAACTCATAAAGGCAGGCATCGCGACCGCTGTCGGGTATGCAGCAGCAGTCGCCGTAGGAACATTTGCCGCCGCCGCTGCAGCACCCGTTGTCGCCGCAGCAATCTTTGTCTTTATTGCTGGCTTTGGGCTTAATGCCATTGATAACCACTATGGCATCAAGACAGCTGTCAAGGAGAGTTTGCGATACGCGGTCGCTCACCTTGAAAGCATAAAAGAGCAAAATACAATAATCGACATCCACGAAATCCGAGAGGAAATTGAGAAAACTGTAGCCGACACTGCAGCACAAACCGCTGAATATCTTTATGACGAAGCGAAAACTTGGGTGCTCAAAAAATACAGCCCGGAGAGCTCAAGCTTCCTCGCCTCCCGAGCATTGGAAACCTGCCGAATCTCGACAACTTGAAACTGCCAAATTTTTAATATCATGAAAAAGACACAGCAACTTGATTTGCACGGCAACCCGTCGCCTTTAAGAATACGACTTGTTGCATCTGCATTCATTCCATTTGCAGTAATTGCATTCTGCTTGAGCGTCTACTGGCTGGGCCATGACATCTTCCCTCTGTATGGTCGCATATATCGAGACGCGCCCATCGTAGAAACGCCTTACCTCGGTTTCTTCCTATTGATGGGGATACCCGGTCTTATCTATTTGATCGTCGCTGCGACGATTGCGATCTGGCAGGGAAAAAAATTTAATCCCCCACGCGATAGCAAGCTAAGCAAGTTCCAATTTTTCATGCTGCGCGCCTCAATTAAAACAGCCGTAATTTTGGCTCCAGCACTCATCATTATCACAACCTTGATACTGGTGAGCCGAGATTACACGCCCTGCCCTAAACTTCTACTCTCTGGCTCCGCCTGGCAGTTATTCTGGGTCAATGACGAAAGCGCGTGCTTCAAACCAGACCACTACATCAATGACCATTGGCCGTGCAAAGTAATTGATGGCAAAGATATTTGCGTTAAAGCCGATGGAAGGTGACGTTTCAGGCAACTTTCGCACCCTTGACTACCGCACTCTGTTGCATTAAGGTCGATGGCCGCTGAAACTAGCGACGCTGATCATCCCAGACATAAACTGATGCCCTATGAACTGAAAACAGCGCCCATAGCGGGCTGAACATGAATACCGAAACACTCAAACAGAAGTCGCTGAAGCTTCGCGTGGTCATGGACAGCCTGAAGAACCAAGTCCCGGAGGATATGAAGTTGAGCATAGAACTGAAACCATTACTGAAAGCGGCAGACCAGAAACTGATTAATATGCCGATGCAGTGGCGGATATTCCGGGCCGCTACCTGTTCACCGAGGATGGTTTACAGCAATACGCCGAACTGGAGCATGCTTTTGCGGAGTTTCGTATAGATTTGACCGGTGGCGAGTCTCCCACCCTGCGCCAGCTCAAGACCAGCATAGGCGAGAAGCCGAGCAAGGGCTGACGGTAGTTTCTACTCAGAAAGCGCACTTCCAATCTGACGGACCCAATTGACTGATGAGACCAACTACACCACTCGAGTATATAGACAAAGCGCTCGCACTCGCCATTGATCGCCAAAATCGCATCCCTGGCTTTCCTGTCTACGCCACTGTCATCGATCAGTTAAAGTACATTAGGGCCGTGTTCGACGGCACAGAGAAGGATAAATCGAAACTGCACAGACTGACGATTGGTGCTATCGCGGCCAAGGAATTTGAACCCACGGACGAAGCCCTCGCCGTGGCAATGCTTCATGTTTGTTACATTGCAGAGCAATCAGGCAACGGCCTGAAGATTCGCCTGCCTGGAGAGAAATAATTACCGAGGGAACGCCGACCGCCAAACGGCCGAGGACTCCACTGCGACCGTTGGAGGTGGACCACAACCTGGTGTGGGCGCGCTAGGGAAACTCCGAACAAGTTGCTCAGCCATCCGCGATAAACGAGGCGCTGACTTACCTCAGTCAGGTTTTCAGCTGTCAATGGCGTCGAAACCGGGCTTCAGCTCGGTTTTCCCCTCGCTACAGACGCACTTCTCCTGCAGTGGTAAGTAATTGCCGGCGCACCATCCACAGATTCGACAGCGCGAACAATTCCTGGCCAGGCCACGGAAGCGAGTCTTCACATAACCGAACTGGCGCTTGATCACCCGAAACGGATGCTCGACCTTCGCACGTACCTGGGCTTTGGCCTTCTCGATCTTGCGCCTGGCCTTGTACAGCGCACTGCGTTTGCTCAAATGCTTGTAGGTGCTACGTCGCTCAGCGATCTGCCAGATCACTTGCCGACCGTCGTGCTCTGGCCGTTTCTCTACGCCGGTGTAACCTGCCTCAGCACAGCCAACGTTCTCGTCACCGTGCAACAGATGAGCAACTTCCGTCGCGTCAGCCACGTTGGCGGCGGTGCCATGGCCATGATGTACCAGACCCGATTCAGCCTCGGCCCCGATATGCGCTTTCATGCCGAAGAAATACTGATTTCCTTTCTTAGTCTGGTGCATTTGCGGATCGTGTTTGCCTCCTTGTTATCGGTCGAACTGGGGAAGTTGCAGCCTTAATTTTCACTGCCCCTTGATCAACCGTCACAAAATACGAACCCTCCTCCACCGCAATACTGGTTTCCAGCTTGATCGTTTCGGAATGTTTGCCTTCGACATTGATCGTTCGATTCCCGCCCACCTTGAGACTGTCATCTGCCTCAACCTCAGTATCCAGATTGCGCTCGGCGTGCATGATGATCTGCTCAGCACCAGCCTTGTCTTCGAAGCGTAAGAAGTTGGCATTCGACCCTTTGCCCTTCATCGACCGGGTCAGGAACCCACTCTGGGTCTTGTTAGCCGGCAGCGCCCAAGGCGGGGTGTTGGTGCTGTTGTACAGGCTGCCCATGATCAGCGGGCGGTCCGGGTTGCCGTCGAGGAACACCACCACGACTTCGTCGCCGACGCGTGGGATCTGGATGCTGCCGAAGCCGCCGCTGGCGCCGGATTGGGCTACGCGTACCCAGCACGAACTGTGGTCGTTGTACTTGCCGTTGCGGTCCCAGTGGAACTGGATCTTCACCCGGCCCAGTTCGTCGGTGAAGATTTCCTCGCCCGGTGGGCCGACGATGATCGCGGTCTGCGGGCCGGCGATGGTCGGCCGGGGTGTGCTCAGCTGCGGGCGGAACGGGATCTTTTTGCGCACGCAGGTGAAGGTGTTGTAGTAGCTGGCCTGCTGGCCGCTGAGGTAGTTGTTGTGGCCCTCGCTTTCCACGCTCATCAGCAGGAACTGGCGGTCTTCGACGGCGCCCTGGTCATGGCTGTAGTGCTGCAACAGCTCGAAGGTGTAGCCGGGCTTCATGGCGCGGCAGTTACTGGCGCCTTCGAACTTCTTGCCGCGCAGCTCCAGCGCATCGATACGCAGGCGCAGCAGGGTTTCGCCTTCGTCGTAGGTGCCGTGGGTGTACTGGCCGGGGAAGTCGTAGATCTCGAAGTTTTCCACGTCGCCCTGCTTGTTCACGCTGTTCAGCGCCACCGGCAGGCGGTTGCTTGGCTGGCGGTAGTCGAAGGTCTGCGTGGCCATCTTGCCGGACTGCAGCTGGCGGTTGCCGCTCCACTGGGTGATGGAGTCGGCGGTCTCGGTGACCGAAGCGCTGTGGAAGCGGATCTGCGGTTGCTCGGGAATGTCCACCAGCGTGCTGGAGTCATCGCAGATGATCATCGTGTGGCCTTCGGCAGTGTGCTCGAAGTAGTAGAACATCCCCTCTTCCTCCAGCAGGCGCTGGACGAAGTTGAAGTCGGTCTCGCGGTACTGGGTGATGTAGGTGTAGCGCTTCTGCGGCCGGGTCAGGCGGAACTCGTGACGGGAGAACGCCGGGCACAGGGCGAACACTTCGGTGACCACTTCCTCGACGGTGTTGCCCTGGAAGATCCGCGTGTCGAAGCGGTTCTTGAGCATCGAGAACCACGGGTTGAGGGTGGCGGTGTAGCGCGCCATGCCACCGTCGCTGCCGATGCTGGCAAAGCGCGTGAGGTAACCGGTGATATAGCGCGGGCCGCCTTCGGCCAGCTCGATCTCGATGCTGACGTGCTGGCCCATCATCGACTTCAGCGGCACGCCAGAATCTTCGCAGACCAGCAGCAGTTCGTAGTTGAATGCCCGCGACAAAGCCTCGACGCCCTTGAAGGTTTCCAGCAGCAAATCCTGCTCGGGGTTGGCGAGGTTGTGGAACTTGAACAGGCGGCGGTTCTGCGGCGACAGCAGCGCGGAGGCCAGGTCCATGATCAAGCGAAATCTCCTTGAAAACACGGCCAGCACGCGCTTGCGATGCTCAGCGACAACTCTGTTCATGCGGGGTACGAGGCGCACGCTTCGCGCGTGCGCGTCCCGCGGGTTCATGCGACCGCAAGCACCCGGAAAAGTGCCTTGTCGCGTTGCCATGAACGTGACACTGGTCACATTCGGGCGGGTCAGCGGCCAGAAAGGCCCAAAGAAAACACCGTCAAAAGCTACCCTGTCAACTTGCTGCAAGCCGCGAAAACCGTGGCTCACATGCAATCAAGGCAATGCCATATAGCCATCATTCAGGCAATTTGCTCCATCACCTGCACACCTGCTGTGTCGCGTGAAGCTCCCGCGTGCGCGGCTTTGCGCGGTTCTCAGCGGGGCCAGCGCCAAGCGCTCTGTCAATCGTGCTCCGCAACTGTTGCAGCCATCGCAACCGCCACAAAAAAATGTATCGATTCGTGGCGCAGTTCACATTTGCTCCCCGTACCTTCAACGCTGGCCGTAAAGCAACGCATCCAGTTCATCCACTTGCGGTGCCAGCTCGAACAACTTCCATGCCAGCGCCTGGATATGTTCCGACCAGGCAACCTTCGCCACCCACTCCGGGGGCATGCCAGAGACGCCGTACAGCGCCCCCGCCAGTTGGCCGGCAGTGGCCGCGACGCTGTCGGCATCATCGGCAAGGTTGGCAGCCAGCAGAATCGCGTCCTTGAAGTTGTCGGTGTTCCAAACTGCCCACAGCGCAGCTTCCAGGGTGTCGATCACATAACCGGAAGAGCGAATCTGGTCGCGGGACTTTTGCTTGTATTCGCCAGCGTTGATGATCATCGGGCGGGGGCGCAACGAACGCACGGCAGGTGCCAGGGTTTCTTCCTTATCGGCGCCATTGAGTGCCAGATGCAGTTGAGCGGCCAACAACTGGCAGCTGTTCACTGCCTCGTCGGCGTTGTGCGTCACGCTGCTCTGGGTGACGCTTTCCCACCAGCTCGCGGACAACGAATGCCGGCGATAGATCGCCGTAGGTGCGAGGCGGATGATCGATCCATTGCCTGCACTGGACGGGTCGTAGTTGCCTTGCCAGGTGATGCCTTCGCGCAGCCAGCCTTCGAGCGCGTTGCGCGTGGCATTGCCAATATCGAAGCAACGGCCATTGGCACTGTTTTCACCCTTGCGGTACCAGCGCACGAGAGCATTCGCATAGGTGGCGTAATCGAACTTGCCCTGGCTCACATAGGTATCTGCCAGGCACAGCGCCATGCTGGTGTCATCGGTCCACTCGCCCGCAGTGAGCTTGAAGGGGCCACCGCCGACCATGTCGCTCACCTGTTCCCGGTCACGCGGCAGGAACTCGAGCGTGGTGCCGACCGCATCGCCAATGGCCAGCCCTAGCAGCGCGCCTTTGGCACGGTCCAGCGCCTGCTCTGGCGTCAAGGTGCAGGCCCTGGACTGCAGCCATTGGGGTTTGACTGCGGGCGCCGCCGGCGCATCCGGCTGCAAGGTGTAGTCCATCCGCTGTTGCAACGGCCGGGAGGGTTCCGGTGACAGGTGCGCATAACGCTGCACGTAATCGGCCAGCAATGCGTTCGAGCTTCTTAGATCGATCATGGGATTTCTTTGAGAATGAATTGGGTAAAGGCGCCATTGTCGACCCTGTCGACAACATCGAAGCGCGTGCCAGGCGCAAACAATACCTCAGCTTCCCTGTGGCCCGAGAGAAAGCTGATATCTCTGCCAGTGATGCCCTGCACCGTCATCTTCACATTGCCGTTGAAAGCAAGGGCCGAGTCTGCAGATGTGCTCATGAACGCCGCATCACTGGTTGGCAGGCCGACCTGCATCCTCGACAGGACATCGGACGGCAATGTGGTGCCGCGGAAGGTGTCACCTAAAGCGTAGGACGGCAGTTTGGCCAGACCGTCGTTCGCATGCGCGACGAAAGCCTCCATCTGCGGGCTGAACGGGGTTTGCCCGCGCAGTGCCGGGTTGATCCACTGATAGCCCTCGTTAGTGGTGTAACCATGCAGCGCGCCGATCTGGTCGTCGGTCAGCAATGCAGAGCGTTTGGGGTCGGTGAAGTCGGCAATACGCCTGCCCGTTGATATCCAGCGGTCTGCGGTCTGATTGCCCACGGCATCGCGCAAGGACATGACCGGCGGCTTAGCCACGGGTTTGGCTGCAGGTGCTGGTTCAGGGCGACGAACCGGCTCTGGCAGCTCAGGTTTCTTGAGGGGCGTCGGGTCTTTGACCTGCAGGTCTGGATGGGCCAGCAGCTTGGCTTCGTTCTTGGCCAGCCAGGCGCCAAACTGCTTGTTGGCGATATCGGCCTGCAGCTTGGCACTGCGGCTGGCGATGTTCTCCATGCTGCCCATGATGCCGGCTTTCATCTGCCCACGCAGCAGGTAGGTGACGATGCCCACCAGCAGTAGCAGCACCAGTTGCTCCTGGCCGCGAGCCAGTTGCCGGGCGGCACGCTCGGTGCGTTCCTGGATCACCGCCGCCGAGCCTCCGGTCGGGTCCAGCCCGGCGGGCTTGACACCTTCTTCGGCATTCCAGGCGGTGGCGATGCCTTCCTGGAGCGTACTCAGGCAAGCCGGCAAACCCTTGATGAAATACTCGGCAATGGCCGAAAGCCCCAACGCCAGGAGAATCAGGTTGCCGACTTCCAGGCCGATGCCCGCCCCCGCCACCGCACCCGGAGCTGCGCCAAAACCAAAGGCCAAGGCGCCGATCGCGCCGCCTGCGGCAGAGCCCACGGCGATGCTGCCACCGAGAATCATCGACACTTCCTTCACCAGTTGCAGCAGCACTGGCAGGATCTGTTCGATACCGATGGAGGCCCACTTGCGCTTGAGGTCTTCCTGGAAGATCGGATACGACATCGCCAGCGCCTGCTGCACGTTGTCGATGCGGTGGCCCCCCATGTAGCCATAGGCCTGGCTGGCGCCATCGCTGACGCGTCGACTAAAGCCGTCCCAACTGTCGTGGGCGCTCTGCAACCCGTGGCGGATGCTCTGGTTCGCCGCGCTGAACTTCTGGTCGAGGTTGCGCTCGATGTCACTCCAGCTGGGGACGTTGGCTAAAAGGTCCATTTTCTACATCACAGTCCGTTGAAAATTGGCGCGCCTGCCTTGTACCTCGGCAAGCACGGTGGAGGCCGCCAGTGGAGCAACTGATAGCGCATGGCCGCTACGCAGATGTGTGACCACCGTTCGTGAAATAAATTTCCCGGCGGCAGCATTTTCCTCAGGGAATCGCACGGCGGCAATGATGGCAAATAGTCAGCACCGCTTTGATGCCATTGCCCCTCCCTCACGAAAACAGGCACCCTGTCGCCCAGCACGGAATGCTGAGGCATGCATGAAAAACCATCCCGAACTGCACGTCAGGTCCCCGGTCCTTTTCAGGTTCACGGCCATAGGCCTGTGCCTGTTCATGTTAGCCATGGGCACATTTGCAGCCTACATCCTATGGGTGGATATCGTGCCACTCTATGGCCGCCTTTACCGAAATGCGCCCGTCGTGGAAACGTCGCTCAAAGG
>NZ_BCBD01000206.1:0-8552 GCF_001320345.1 Pseudomonas sp. NBRC 111127
TCGATCTCACTGCCACCACAAAAACCACGCCATACACCCATGTGACATGAGGTTATCCCCCCATTACAGACCAAGGGGTGAAACCCTGCCCCCCGGATGCAGTACAATCGCCCCTTTTTCTTGGCAACGAGTCGAAGCCAATGATCGAACCCAAGCGCGTCCTGCGCGCCCTAGCCGAACACTGGGCCCTGATCGAGCCGCTGTGCGAGCGTTTCGACCAGGGCACCCTGAGCCTGGTCGAGCTGCGCCAGCATGTGGCCCGCCAGCAAGTAGAAAGCACCCCGCAGGACATCACCCAGCTGCTCGACGTGTGGATCCGCCTGGACATCCTGGTCCCGGTGGCCAAAAGCCCGAACCGTTTCGAGCTCAATGCGCAGATACACGACTTTCTCGCCTACCTGCGCCGCGAGCACCGGCTGGGCCTGTGCCTGGAGATCGAAGCCTACCTGCGCCACCTGGAACGCCTTGCCGGGCACATCCAGGATGCCTTCGACAACCGCGACAGCGACGACCTGGCGCGCCAGCTGCGCCTGCTCGACATGCGCGTGCGCGATGTGCTCAAAAAGCTCGACAACGACGAGCAGGCGCTGGTGGCCGTGGCCGAACGGGCCAAGACCAGCAACCGCCAGATCCCGCTGCGCCAGCGCTATGCCGAGGTCCTGGCCACCTGGGACGAGTACGTCGAGCCGATGATCCAGCTGGTCAACGCCGACGGCGCCTTCGAGCAAGGCGTGCGCAAGGTCGAGACCGTGCTGCTCAAGCTGCTGGGCGAACAGGCGCGCCTGGGCCACCTGGTCGATGACGACATGCTGCTGCGCACCCATGCGCGCATCCTGGAGATGCAGACCAACGCTCAGCTCACCCTGCGCCACGCCCGCGAACTGCTGTTGCCGCTGCGCGAAGAAGCCCGTCGGCACAACGCCGTGACCCGTGGCGCCGCACTGGCCCTGTCGGTGATCCGGCGCAAGGGCCTGGATGCCGTGCCGCAAGCGGCCATGCCGATGTTCACCCGCCCGCAAAGCACCTTCCTCGGCAGTGCCAGCCAGGTCGAAGCCTACGTGTACGCCCTGGCCCGCTTCGAGCCCAAGCCGGCGCGCTTCCCCAAGGCCCACAAGACGCAGTCCGGTGCCCTGCCCCGCGCCCCGCGCACGGTCAAGGAAATGGCCGAACGTTGCGAACAGGCGCTGCCCCTGCCCGACCTGATGGTCTGGCTGCTGGAGCAGGAGCCCGAAGGCGCCACCGACGAGTTGCTGTACTGGTTCTCGCGCCTGTCGCGGGAAAAGCGCTTCAAGCGCGAACGCCTGGACCGGCGCGAGTACACCACCCAGGAACACCTGGTCAGCCTGCGCTCGTTCGCCCTGACCTCCAGCCGCGAAGACGCCAACAGCGCGCCTACCGACCCCAACGCGAGCCCAGCCCATGCATCTTGATCTTTCCGAACTGTCCCAGCTCGCGCCGATCTTCCGCGAGCTGTTCAAAGGCTTCCACATCAGCCGTCGCGACCCCGAGCTGTACGCTCAGCTGTCGAACTTCCAGGACCAATACCGCACCCTGTTCAAGGCCCTGGGCTTCGAGCTGGTGTGCGACACCCGTGGTTTCTACTACTTCGTGCCGGACATGACCGCCGCGCAGGTCAACAAGACCGCGCAACGCCTGTCGCTGTTCACCTTCATCCTGGTCGAGCACCTGGCGGACCAGGGCCGCGACCCCATGGCAGTGCTGGACGGCGGCAGTATCGGCCGCGACGAGCTGCCCTCGTTGCTGGACAAGTACCGCGACCTGTTCCTGCAGGCCGAGGTGCAGACCGTCGACGAGCTTGAAGAGAAGATCCTGCGGCGCATGACCCAGCTGGGCTTCGCCCACGAAGAAGGCGGCATCTACCGCTTCCTGCCGCCAATGCACCGTTTCCTCGACGTGTGCCTGTCGGTGCAGCAGGACCGCGACCTGGCCGCCACGCTGCACAGCGACCTGCCGCTGCCGACCCCGGTATTGGTCGAGGAAGAAAGCCCCGAAGAACTCAACCGCACCGACGACCCGCTGGACCTCACGCCGTTCGAGGGCGAGGAAAGCGAAGAGGACGCCCTGGCCCGGGCCATCCGCGAAGAGCAACAGGAGATTGACGCATGAGCCAGGAACGCTACGGCATCCGCCGCTTCGCACTGCTCAACACTGCAGGCTACAGCCTTGGCCTGTTCCCGCTGGAGCACCCGCTGTCGGTCTACGGCGCCAACAACCTGGGCAAGTCGGCGTCGATCAACGCGCTGCAGTTCCCGATCCTGGCACGCATGTCAGACATGAGCTTCGGCAAGTACAGCCTCGAACAGTCGCGCCGCTTCTATTTTGCCAGCGACACCTCGTACATTCTCTGCGAACTGAGCCTGCCCCATGGCCCCCACGTGATTGGCGTGGTCGGCCGCGGGCCGGGCGGTGGTTTCGGTCACCAGTTCTTCGCCTACAAGGGCGAACTGGACCTGGCCCACTACCAGAAGAACGACACCTGCCTGCGCCAGAAAGAGCTCTTCACCAACCTCGAGCGCCTGGGCATAAAGGCTTACGAGGTCAAGCCCGACGAGCTGCGCCGGCTGCTGGTCGGCGGCCACACGTCGGTGCCGCTGGACCTGACCATGATCCCGCTGCGCTCCACCAGCGAGCAAAGCCTGAAAACCTTCCGCGCACTGTTCATCAACCTGCTGCACATGCGCGAGATCACTGCGGCCAAGCTCAAGCAACTGTTCCTCGATGCCTTCGAGCACAGCCTGCGCTCGGGCAGCGTCGACTACATCGCCGCCTGCGAAGAGGCCTTCCGCGACGTACGCCGCATGGAACAGGACTACAACGCCCTGGTCGCGGCCGGCCCGCTGGTCGAGGCGCTGGCGGGCGGCGTGGCCCAGCGTGACATCCTGCGCGGCAAGCTGCACCGCATTTCCCCAGTGCTCGACACCTTGCTGGGCACCTGGCAGGAATACGCCATGGCGCGCAAGGAAGAGCTGGTGATCCAGGCCGAGCACTACCGTGGCGAGCAGGACCGCCTGCAGAACGACCAGCGCGGCGGCACCCAGGAGCTGATGCGCCTGGAGCGCGAAATCACCGGTATCCAGCGCTGGCTGGGTGAGCTGTCGGTCCTCAAGCACCGCTTTGCGCTGGTCGATGACGTGAAGGTGCTGGAGCAGCAACTGCTGGCAGCCAAGGACGCGCACGACGAACTGGCCGGTGCCCTGGCCCAGTCGCGGCAGTTCAGCGCCGAAGACCTCGACGAGCGTGTGCGCGACCTGGAAAAGCGCCTGAAGCAGGTCAAGCAGCAGCTCGACCATGCCGACAACAACAGCTATGCGCGCCTGCGCGAAGAGTTCTCGCAGCAGGACGTCGACCGCCTGATGCGCCTGTTCAACGGTGCGCTGTTCAGCCTGCCACTGGGCGAGCGCGGCATCGAGCTGGACGACAGCGACCTGTGGGTAAAGACGCTGGAAGCGGTGCTCGACGGCTTCAAGGGCGAGCGTTTCGAGGCGCCGGGCCTGGCCATCGACCTGACCAACATCGACCCGCCGGCCTTGCAGGCCCTGGCCGACCGCGCCGCCCTGCGCGACCAGAAAGAGCGCCTGGAGAAAGAGCTGAAACAGCTCAAGACCCAGCAGGCCGTGGCCGCCGACCGCTCGGCCTCCAAGGCCCAGACCGAAACCCTGTATCAGGAAGTGCTGGACGCCCAGAAGGCCCTGGAAGACTACCGCCGCAGCCAGACCCTCGCTGCCGAAGAGCCGGAAAAACTCGAGCAACTGTCGCAACTGGAAGCCGCCCAGGACGAGCTCAAGCGCTCCAGCGACGCGTTCACCGAACGCGTCCAGCAACTGTCGGCCAAGCTGCAGCTGGTCGGCCGCCAGCTCGGCGACCTCGAGTCCAAGCAGCGCACCCTGGAAGACGCCCTGCGCCGCCGCCAACTGCTGCCGGCCGACCTGCCCTACGGTACGCCTTTCATGGAAGCCATCGACGATTCGATGGACAACCTGCTGCCGCTGCTCAACGACTACCAGGACAGCTGGCAGAGCCTGCAGCGCGTCGATAACCAGATCGAGGCACTGTATGCCCAGGTGCGCCTGAAAGGCGTGGCCAAGTTCGACAGTGAAGACGACATGGAGCGCCGCCTGCAATTGCTGGTGAACGCCTATGCGCACCGCACCGACGAAGCCCTGACCCTGGCCAAGGCGCGCCGCGCGGCGGTGACCGACATCGCCCGCACCCTGCGCAACATCCGCAGCGACTACGACAGCCTCGAGCACCAGCTGGCGCTGTTCAACCGCGAGATCAACAAGCGCCAGGTATCCAACCTGGAAAGCTTCCGCGTGGTGCTGGCGCCGAACAAGGAAGCCCTCAAGCATATCGACCAGATCATCCACAGTGCCGGCCAGTACGAGGAAGGCGAAACCCTGTCGGTATTCGACCTGACCCAGAGCGCCGAGCAGGACAACAAGAACGAAGAGGCCAAGGAGTACCTGGCGCGCCTGGTGGCGGCCAACCACAACCAACTGGGTTTGAAGGACCTGTTCGAGCTGGCGTTCGAGATCACCAAGGTCAACGGCCAGCCGGTCATCCATGCCGACATCGATGGCGCGGCGTCCAACGGCACCACCATGACCATCAAGGCGCTGACCAACATGTACCTGTTGCTGCACCTGATGGACCGCGACCTGGCCGGTCGTATTCGCCTGCCGTACTACCTGGACGAAGCGGCCGACATCGACGAGCGCAACCAGGCGGCACTGCTGGAAACCAGCCTGCAGCTGGGCTTCGTACCGATTCTGGCGAGCGTGAAGCCCCAGGTATCGGCACGTGTGGCGATCGACCTGGAAGGTGGCAGCGGGCCGAATGGCATCTACATCGACGAGGCGGACTGGAAGTTCATCAGCCGCTTGGATGAGGTGAAAGCGGTTGTGCGTGAGGATCAGGCCGAAGAGTTGGCCTGAGGAACCTGGGGCCGCTTTGCGGCCCTTTCGCGACACAAGGCCGCTCCCACATTGACCGGCCTATGCAGGACCTTTGTAGGAGCGGCCTTGCGTCGCGATGGAGGCCAAAGGCCTCCCGGCCATCTACCAGGCGATCACTGCGCCCAAGGCAAGATCGGAATCGCCGTCACCGCATTCTGCGGGCTGCCCTCGACGATGCGGTCGCTGTACACCAGGTACACCAGGGTATTGCGCTTCTTGTCGAGGAAGCGCACCACCTGCATGGTCTTGAACACCAGCGAGGTGCGCTCCTTGAACACCTCCTCGCCATCCTTGAGCTCACCCTTGAAGCTGATCGGCCCGACCTGGCGGCAGGCGATGGAGGCCTCCGCCCGATCTTCGGCAAGGCCCAACCCGCCTTTCACCCCGCCCGTCTTGGCCCGCGACAGGTAGCAAGTCACACCTTCGACCTTGGGGTCGTCGAATGCTTCCACCACGATGCGGTCGTTCGGCCCAAGGAACTTGAACACGGTGGACACCTGGCCGATTTCCTCAGCCCCGGCCAGCATGGGCAAAGCCAACGCGGCAACGGCAATCATCCTTTTCAACACAGCCAAACCCTCAGACCAGAACCAGGTTGTCGCGGTGCACCAGTTCTGGCTCCGCAATGTAGCCCAAGGTGCTCTCGATGGCATCCGAAGGCTGGCCAATGATCTTCTGCGCCTCCAGGGCGCTGTAGTTAGCCAGGCCACGGGCGACCTCTGCACCGTCCGGACCGACGCACACCACCATCTCGCCACGGCGAAAACTGCCCTGCACGGTCTTGACCCCCACCGGCAGCAGGCTCTTGTTGGCCTGGCGCAGCGCCTGCACGGCACCGGCATCCAGCACCAGGGTGCCACGGGTTTGCAAGTGCCCAGCCAGCCACTGCTTGCGCGCCGCGAGCATGCCGCGCTCGGGTGACAGCAAGGTCCCCAGACGCTCGCCAGCCTTCAGGCGGTCGAGCACGCGCTCGATGCGGCCACCGATGATGATGGTGTGGGCACCCGAGCGGGCAGCCAGGCGCGCGGCGCGCAGCTTGGTCTGCATGCCGCCACGGCCCAGCGCGCCACCGGTGCCGCCGGCCACGGCATCCAGCGCCGGGTCGTCGGCACGGGCTTCGTAGATCAGCTGGGCCTCGGGGTTGTTGCGCGGGTCGGCGTCGAACATGCCATCACGGTCGGTAAGGATCACCAACAGGTCGGCCTCGACCAGGTTGGCCACCAGCGCCGCCAGGGTATCGTTGTCGCCGAAACGGATTTCGTCGGTGACCACGGTGTCGTTTTCGTTGATGACGGGCACCACACCCAGGTCGACCAGGGTACGCAGGGTGCTGCGGGCATTCAGGTAACGCTTGCGGTCGGACAGGTCGTCATGGGTCAGCAGGATCTGCGCGGTGTGCTTGCCGTGCTCGCCGAAGCTCGACTCCCAGGCCTGCACCAGGCGCATCTGGCCGATCGACGCAGCGGCCTGCAGCTCGTTCATCGCGCTCGGTCGCGAGGTCCAGCCCAGCTGGCTCATGCCGGCAGCAACGGCCCCGGAGGACACCAGTACCAACTCCACGCCCGCCTCACGCAGCGCGACCATCTGCTCGACCCAAACGGCCATGGCCCCGCGGTCGAGGCCCTTGCCATCGGCGGTCAGCAGAGCACTGCCAATCTTCACGACCCAGCGCTTGGCGCCCGTCACCTTGCTTCGCATCTTCTTCCAACCTATGTCGAATCTGTAGATACCGTGGATACAAAAACGCCGCTCCAGAGAGCGGCGTTTAGTGTACTGCAACCGGTCAGTCGCGCACGTAAATGATTTCCGGGCCGTCTTCGTCGTCCTCGAAATCATCGTCCCAACCGTCATCGTCGCCGATGTCGTGCACGCTCTTGACGCCGGTGCGACGCAGGGTGCGGGCGTCGTCCAGGGCCTGCAGCTGGGCACGGGCTTCGTCTTCGATGCGCTGGTCGAGGTCGGCCAGCTCTTCGGCGTAGGCCGGGTCGTTGGCCAGGCGGTCGGCGCGGTCTTCGAGGTAGCGCATCAGGTCGTGGCTGAGCTTTTCGGTGCCCTGCTTGGAGATGGCCGAAATCACGTAGACCGGACCGTCCCACTGCAGGCGCTCGACCACTTCCTGCACGCGCGCGTCGCGCTCGTCTTCCATGACCATGTCGGCCTTGTTCAGCACCAGCCAGCGCTCACGCTCGGCCAGCGACGGGCTGAAGCGGGTCAGCTCGTTGACGATCACTTCGGCTGCGTCGGCAGGGCTGCTCTCGTCCAGCGGCGCGATGTCCACCAGGTGCAGCAGCACGCGGGTGCGGGCCAGGTGCTTGAGGAAGCGGATACCCAGGCCGGCGCCATCGGAAGCACCTTCGATCAGGCCGGGGATGTCGGCGATGACGAAGCTCTTCCAGCGGTCGACGCTGACCACACCCAGGTTCGGCACCAGGGTGGTGAACGGGTAATCGGCCACTTTCGGCTTGGCGGCCGAAACCGAGCGAATGAAGGTGCTTTTGCCGGCGTTTGGCAGGCCCAGCAGGCCCACGTCGGCCAACACCTTCATTTCCATCTTCAGGTCACGCTGCTCACCCGGCTTGCCTGGGGTGGTCTGGCGCGGTGCCCGGTTGGTACTGGACTTGAAGCGCGTGTTGCCCAGGCCGTGCCAGCCGCCTTGGGCGACCATCAGTTTCTGCCCCGGGGTGACCAGGTCACCGATCACTTCCTGGGTGGAAGCATCGATCACGGTAGTACCGACCGGCACACGCAGGAACAGGTCTTCACCCTTCTTGCCGGTGCAGTCGGTGCTGCCGCCGTTGGCACCGCGCTGGGCTTCGTGGTGACGGGTGTAGCGGTAGTCGACCAGGGTGTTCAGGTTTTCGTCGGCAACCATGTACACCGAGCCGCCGTCACCGCCATCCCCACCATTGGGGCCACCGTTCTCGATGAACTTCTCGCGACGGAAGCTCATGCAACCGTTGCCGCCGTCACCGGCCTTGACCCGAATAGATACTTCGTCAACAAACTTCATTAAAACCGCCTCTCGTCGGCAGACGAGCTGAATGACTCAAAAACATGAGGCTCTTGCAAAAATGAGCGCGGCGGCCCCGTACGACCGTAGAAACCAACGCCGGCAACCCAGACAAACAGCTTTGCAAGAGGCTCACCACAAACGAAAAAGCCCCGTCGCATGACGGGGCTTCTGGAGCGACGTCGCGATTAAGCGGCGACGATGCTCACGTAACGGCGCATGAACTCGCCTTTCTTCTCGAACTTGATCACGCCTTCGATCTTGGCGAACAAGGTGTGATCCTTGCCCATGCCAACGCCGTAGCCAGCGTGGAATTCGGTGCCGCGCTGACGGACGATGATGTTGCCTGGCTTGATAACCTGGCCGCCATACATCTTCACGCCAAGGCGTTTCGATTCTGAGTCGCGACCGTTACGAGTACTACCACCAGCCTTCTTGTGAGCCATGGTTCAATTCTCCAAATAAATTCAGGGGATCTAGGGGATTAAGCCTGGATGCCGGTGATTTTGATCTCGGTGAACCACTGGCGGTGGCCCATACGCTTCATGTGGTGCTTACGACGACGG
>NZ_BCBD01000207.1:0-8507 GCF_001320345.1 Pseudomonas sp. NBRC 111127
AGCCGTTGTTGTAGACGTCGTTTGCTGGCGTCTGGAAATCGACACTGCCCTGAGTCTTGCCGGCTTCAACGGTCACGGTCTGGCCGTTGGACAGGGTCACGGTTACCGGGGTCTGGGCAGGATTGCTCAGGGTGACGGTGTAGGTGATCACACCGCCTTCGGTCACCGACGGGCTCGCGGTCAACGTTGCAGTGGTGGTGTCGACCGAGTCATTGATCGTGGTTTGAGCTGGGGTCGGGTTCGGCGTCAGTTGTTCGAAGTTACCGCCAGTGGCGTTTTCGATGGTGACGCTAACGGTGGAGCCATTGTTGTAAACGTCGTTAGCCGGCGTCTGGAAATCGACACTGCCCTGAGTCTTACCCGCTTCAACAGTCACAGTCTGGCCGTTGGACAGGGTCACGGTTACCGGGGTCTGAGCAGGGTTGCTCAGGGTCACGGTATAGGTAATCACGCCGCCCTCGGTCACACTCGGCGAAGCCGTAAGCGTTGCGGTAGTGGTGTCGATGGTATCAGTCACCTGGGTGACCGCCGGCGTTTGCGGCAATGTAACGGTCAGGCCGCCACCGCCAGTACTCCCGGTGACAGTCGTCGAGATCTGCCCACCATCAATGTAAGGCGTATCGTTTGCCGGTACCTGGACATTGACACTGCCGCTTGTCTGCCCCGCCGGTATGGTGATCACGGCACCATTGGACAGGGTAATCACCAGGTTGGTAGTTGGCGCCTGACCCACGGTGGCGGTATAGACGATGACGCCACCCGCTTCACTGATGGAAGGGGTGGCGCCGAGGACAAGGTCGGTAGCAACGTTGGCGTCGGTGGTCGGTGGGGTCACCAGATTGTTGTTGGTGCCCAGCTGACCGACCTGCACGCTGTTGAGCGCGGCTGCAGAGCTTAAACCCTCGGTGGGGAAACCGACGGTCGGATCAACCCGGCCCGCAGTCTCTTCCAGCATTACGAAGCTATGGCCGCCGCCCGCCGCGCCACCACCACCCGCTGCCGACGGACCAGCAGCGGTAGCTTCAAGCTCGGTAGTCGGGTCGACACCCGCAGCAATCGCCTGCTGCAGCTCTTCTACCGAAGGCGCTGCCTGGGCAGTGGCCTGATCAAGGTCGGTGCTGCTGTCAGGTGTATCGGCGCTCCACTGGCTGTCACGGCCAAGGTCGAGCAGGCGGCCATCAGCCAGTTCCAGGGTAACTGCGCCACCAGGGCCAGTGAGCACTTCCTCACCGGCCAACAGACGGTCACCTTCAATGAGTACACGCCGGATGCCCTCTGGGGATACCGCGATAACCTGGCCGACAATACTTTTGACGATGGCTACAACGCTGCTCATTGGACTCTCCGTGTGACCCGGTGGGTACTTCCGTGCCAGAGCGGCACTTGCAGGCCACTTCAGGCGGAACTATGTCGATGATCTTTGACGTTTTTTGACGTCAATATTCCGTCTATAACTGTTTGGAATTACTTAACTGCCAAACTATTGACCTTATACAGGCCATCCTAAACAATCGGCAATGTAATGTCACATTGATATTTGTACCTTAGCCAAGCCTATCCGCAGGACAAATGTCGTACGTCAGCGAACCGGTGTTTCGCGCGCAGTACGGTTAACTATTTCCGCGCCACAACGGCCGGTTTCCACTGGATAGGCAGCAACCTGGCGCCATTATTCTGATCGCCTGCAATCACTCGACAACGCTATCGCTTTGCAAGCATAAACCTTGCCGAACTACGCCGCGAACTTCGCAAAACCGAGTCGCCAGACCACCACGCAACCTGCTGGCGCCACGCCGTCAGGGGCCATTCCTTGGTGCAAATCAAAGAGATAACGATCGGCGCGAAGTGCTGCGCCAGGAGGGATTGAAACCCAGCTGCGATTATTGATCGCGGATGCTTTGGCAGGCTGCTTTTTATAGATGAATTTTGACTAACAACCGACGAGAAAACGCCAATAAAACAGCGCCTGCTTACTGACCATGTCTACACTGGTTTTCCAAGACCACATGCCATGAAAAAAGGGCAAGCTATGCTGAATTCAGGCGTCAAAACCACGACGGGCCAAGTCAGAATATGAAACATTCACTGCACGGCACCCTCTGGTCGAAATGAAGCACGCAGAACTGTTTACTCAGTAACGATTCAAGGCGACCATGGCCATCTGCCCGAGCCCTGCGGTATCACACCGCCATCAGTACTGCCTGGCAGCACCATAGAATGCCAAGGTGAGCCGGCCGAGCTTGAACGGCAGCCCACCTATCCCACCCACCACAAGGATGAAGAGAGCGCCGCGTGGAATCCGAAGTCAGTCGAGTCCAACTCAGCCACGATCCACGCAGTCAGCATGACGATCCGTTGCTGGATAGTCTGCTGAGCCTGTGTGTCCTGCACCAGAAACCCGCCAGCCGGGTGATGCTGACCACAGGCCTGCCGCTGCCCGCCCAGCGCCTGAGCCCCGAGCTGCTGCCCCGCGCCGCCGCCCGCGCCGGCCTGCAAGGGCGCCTGCTGCAGCGCAAACTTGAGCAGATCCCGACTATAGCCATGCCGGCCATGCTGCTGCTCAAGGAGGGCCGCAGCGCCGTTCTGCTGGGCTGGGAGAACGAAGATACCGCCCGCCTGTTGCTTAGCGAAAGCGACGGCGGCGAGGTGCACGTCAGCCGCGAAGCCCTGCTCGGCGACTACAGCGGCCGTGTGTTCTTCGCACAGCCGCAGCACAAGTTCGACGTCAACCACGGCAACCTGATCCCGCGAGCGAAGTCGTGGTTCCGCGACACGCTGTTGCGCAGCAAGTGGCTGTACATCGATGCCATCGCCGCCAGCCTGGTGATCAACCTGATTGCCCTTGCCGCCCCGCTGTTCGTGATGAACGTGTATGACAGGGTGGTACCCAACCAAGCCACTTCGACGCTCTGGGTATTGGCCATCGGTATCGCCGGCGCCTATATCTTCGATTTGATTCTCAAAGGCCTGCGCGGCCTGTGCCTGGACCTGGCCGGCAAGAAAACCGACCTGATCATCTCGGCAACGCTGTTTGAACGTATTGTCGGCATGTCGATGAAATACCGGCCGGCGAGGGTAGGCAGCTTTGCCCAGAACATTCACGAGTTCCAGGGCCTACGCGACTTCCTTGCCTCGCTGACCCTGACCAGCCTGATCGACCTGCCCTTCACGATCCTGATCCTGATCGTGATCGCCATCATTGGCGGGCACCTCGTATGGATTCCGATCATCGCCTTCCCCCTGGCCCTGGGTATCGGCTATGCCCTGCAGCGGCCGTTGATGGCAACCATGGAGCGAACCATGGCGCTAGCCTCTGAGCGCCAGTCCAGCCTGATCGAGACATTGGCCGGCCTGGATGCGGTCAAGGTCAACAATGCCGAAAGCGAACGCCAGTACATGTGGGAGCAGACCCTTGGCACCCTCAGTCGTCTGGAGCTGCGTGTGAAGGTGCTGTCGAGCCTGGCGATGAACATCACCCTGCTGATACAGCAGTTGGCAGGCGTGGCAATGATCTGCGTCGGCGTGTACCTGATCATCGACGGCAACCTCAGCATGGGTGGCCTGGTAGCGTGCTACATGCTCAGCGGCCGTGCCCTGGGCCCGCTGGGCCAGCTCAACGGCCTGCTCGCGCGATACCAGCAAGCCAAGGTGACCATGGTCTCCACGGACCACATGATGGAGCTGCCGCAGGAGCGCAATTTCGAAGAGCGCCCACTGAGCCGCAAGGTACTGCAGGGCAGCGTGGAGTTTCGTGGGGTCGACTTCACCTACCCGAACCAGCAGAACATGGCGCTGAAGAACATCAACCTGACCATACGCCCCGGCGAAAAGGTCGGCATCATCGGCCGCAGTGGTTCGGGCAAGAGCTCACTGGCCAAGCTCATCGTCGGCCTGTACGAGGCCGACGGCGGGTCGCTGCTGGTAGACGGTGTGGACATCCGCCAGATCGACGTCAGCGAATTGCGCCATAACGTTGGCTACGTCCCGCAGGATATCCAACTGCTGGCGGGCACCCTGCGTGACAACCTGGTCAGCGGTGCGCGTTACATCGAGGACGAACTGATCCTGCAGGCCGCTGAACTGGCTGGCGTACATGAATTCGCCCGGCTGCACCCGGACGGCTATGAGCTGCAGGTAGGCGAACGTGGGCAGAACCTGTCCGGCGGTCAGCGGCAGAACGTTGCCCTGGGCCGTGCGCTGCTGCTCAACCCGCAGATCCTGCTGCTGGACGAACCCACCAGTGCCATGGACAACACCGGTGAGGAGCGCCTCAAGCAACGTTTGCAGGCGGTGGTGGAAGGCAAGACAGTACTGCTCGTCACCCACCGTGCCTCGCTGCTGTCGCTGGTAGACCGGTTGATCGTGATCGATCGCGGGCAGATTGTCGCCGACGGCCCGAAAGCCGCGGTCATGGACGCGCTGAAGAAGGGGCAGATCAGTGTTGCATAAGCTGGATATCGGGCAGTTCAAGGATAGCTTGCGGCGCTATTTCAAAGGCTCCGAGTCACTGGGCGGCCAGCCGCTGCCAGAGGTCAACAAGGCCCTGATCGAGGATGCCCCACGGGTGGTGCGGCTGACTATCTGGGGCGTCATCCTGTTTTTCGTGTTCCTGATCGTGTGGGCCAGCGTGGCCCCCATTGACGAGGTCACCCGGGGTGAAGGCAAGGCCATTCCGTCGTCCAAGGTGCAGAAAATCCAGAACCTGGAGGGTGGCATCGTCGCCGAGATCTTCGCCAAGGAAGGGCAGATTGTCGAAGTGGGCCAGCCGCTATTGCGCCTGGATGAAACCCGCTTCGCCTCCAACGTGGGTGAAACCGAGGCCGACCGACTGGCCATGGCCCTGCGTGTCGAGCGCCTGAGTGCAGAGGTGCAGGACAGCCCACTGAAAATCGACGAAGCCTTGCGCAAGGCGGCACCCAGCCAGGCTGCCAGCGAAGAGTCGCTGTACCAGAGCCGGCGCCAGCAACTGCAGGACGAGATTGGCGGCTTGCAGCAGCAGTTGGTCCAGCGCCAGCAGGAACTGCGCGAATACAGCTCCAAGCGCGCCCAGTACGCCAACAGCCTGGAGTTGCTGCGCAAGGAAATCAGCATGTCTGAACCGCTGGTGGCCACCGGCGCGATTTCCCAGGTCGAGGTGCTGCGCCTGCGCCGTGCCGAAGTGGAAAACCGCGGTCAGCTGGACTCCACGGCACTGGCCATTCCCCGCGCAGAGGCGGCCATCCGCGAGGTGCAGAGCAAGATCGAAGAGACCCGCGGCAAGTTCCGCAGTGAAGCGCTGACCCAGTTGAACGAAGCGCGCACCGAGCTGAACAAGGCCACCGCAACCAGCAAAGCGCTGGACGACCGGGTAAACCGCACGCTGGTGACCTCGCCAGTGCGAGGTATCGTCAAGCAGATGCTGGTGAACACCATTGGCGGGGTTATCCAGCCAGGTAGCGACATCATCGAAGTGGTACCGCTGGACGACACGCTGGTGATCGAGGCGAAGATCCTGCCCAAGGACATCGCATTCCTGCACCCTGGCCAGGAAGCCACAGTCAAGTTCACAGCCTATGACTACACCATCTATGGCGGGCTCAAGGCCAAGCTGGAGCAGATCGGTGCCGACACCATCACCGATGAAGACAAGAAGACCACGTACTACCTGATCAAGCTGCGCACCGATCGCAGCCACCTGGGCACCGATGAGAAGCCCCTGCTGATCATCCCGGGCATGGTGGCAACGGTGGATATCATGACCGGCAAGAAGACCATCATGAGCTACCTGCTCAAGCCGATCATGAAGGCACGTTCGGAAGCACTGCGGGAGCGCTGATCAAGGGCTGTGAGGGCTAACAGCAAGAGCGGCCTTGCGTCGCGACAGGGGCCGCACTGCGGCCCTTTCACAACACCAGGCTGCTCCCTCCCTGATGCGATCAGCGCCAGGGCGCAGGCTCGCCAACCAGCTGCCCCTGTATTCCGCCTACGCCCATCTCCTGCAGTACCTTGCGCTCCCCTTCGGTCTCGACCCGTTCGGCGATCAATGGCAAATCAATGCTGTGCGCCGCCCGCTGGATCGCTTCGATGAACAGCCGCTTGTGCTGCTCGTGGTCGATGTTACGGATGTAGCTGCCGTCGATCTTGAGGTAGGCCAAGCCCAGATGGGCCAAGTTGCCAATCATGCTGAAGCGCCCGCCGAAACGCTGCAGCGCCAGGCCGAAGCCTAGCCCGTGCAGCCGTCGGGTGAGGTGTTCCAGGGCGGCCTGGTCAGGCAGTTGCTCTTCGCCGATTTCAAACACCAGGCGCGGGCCCAATGCTGCGTTCTGGCCTAGCAGCTCGAAGACCCGCTGCAGCGCCTTGGCGTCGCCAAGGGTGGCTGCGGAGAGGTTGAGCGCCACCACCTGATCGTGCCCGCGCAGGTGGGCCAGTACTTTCTCCAGTACCAGTATGTCCAGGCGCGGCATCCAGCCAAAGCGTTCCAGCCAAGGCAGGAAGCGCCCTGCGGGCAAGGCCTCGCCCTGCCCGTCCTGCAAGCGCGAAATCACCTTGTGGTGCAGTACACGTTGCGCTGTGGCGGTGTCCACCACCGGTTGGAAGAACAACTCGAAGCGGCCATTGTTGAAAGCCTGGTCCAGGCGCTCGTGCCACGCGTGCTGGCTGTCCGCCGCTACGGCGGCAACGCCTTGTTCAAGGCACACCCAGCCAGGGGTAGGCTGGTTCTCGGCGCGGGCCAGGGCTTCGTCGGCGAGCTTGAGCAGCGCCTGCGGCGCGTCACCAGGGCTATAGGGTGCAAGGCCGATGCAAGCCACCGGGTGAACATCACTGGCGCCGGTTTCATGCAGGCTGAGCAGGGTCGCTTCCAGCGCCTGGGCAAGCTGTACCGCCTCTTCATGCACCATGCTCGGCGCCAATACGGCGAACTCGCCGCCGCGGCTGCGGGAAATCAGGTCTTTGGTTTCCGGGAAACTGGCACAGGTACGGCGCAACTGCTCCCCCACCGCCTGTAGCAACTGGTCGGTGCGCTGACCGCCCAGGCGGGCGTTCAAACCGGCCAGGCCTTGTACCCGCAAGAGCAGCAAGTAGCCGGCGCGGGCCTCCTCCAGATTACTGACCCGGGTGTTCAACTGCATCTCGAAATAACGGCGGTTGGACAGCCCGGTCAGGCTGTCCTGGTAAGACTCTGCCCGCAGCCGCTCACTGCGCTCGGCCTGTTCGGTAAACAGCGCCTTGAGCTTTTCAACCATCTGGTTCATGGCCTGCACGACCCGGCGCAGCTCCGGGGTACGCGGCAGCTCTGGCAGGCTCAGGAATTCGCGGCGGGCAATGGCATGGGACTGCTCGACCATATAGTCCAGCGGACGCAACTGGCGGCGCAATAACAAGGCGCCGAGCACGGCACTGGCGGCACCACACAACAGCAGCCAACCCAAGCTGCCCAGAGCGCTCTGCCAAAGTTTGGCAATGGCGAACATCGGGTGGCTGACCACCTCGACGCGCGCGGCCTGCTGCCAGCCGCGGCTGACGATGGCATCGCCACCTGCGGCTTCAAGGCCGATCAAGCGCACGAACCACTGTGGCACGCCGCCAGGGTCCGGCTCGGCGTGGCGCTCCACCAGGACCGCATTTGAGCCCAAGTCGACAACTTTGATGCTTGCGTAGTAACCACTGTCGAAGATCGAACTGACCATCAGCTCGACCATCGCCGGGTCGTCGATGTTCGGCGTCAGCGACAGCGCCAGCGCGGTCGCCGCATCCTGGGCATGCGAGCGCAGCTGGTTGACATACTGGCTGCGTGAGCTTTCCAGGCTGACCATGAAACTGCCACTGAAGGCGACCACCAGGAACAGGCAAATGGCCAACAGCAATTGTTTGAACAGTGACATCTGTGCTCCTTCAATAGACCGGTTCGGCCGGGAAGCCTTCGGCCTGCATTTTCTTCAGCAAATCCTGCCAGCGGGAAAGCCGCTTGGTATCACCGACCTTTTTGTTGCCTGCGGCCCCCGTCAGCCACAACCCCTCGCCATTGAAGGCATAGACCGGCAACAGGTCGGTTCGTTGACTGGCAGGTTTGATCGCGTCCATCAGGCTATCGAGGACCAATGGCTGGGCCTGTGGGCTTGAATAATAGGTCAGGACCATGTGCGCCCGGTTCTGCCGCAACGCCTTGACGTAGGTGATACGAAGCTTTTCACTGGCAATACCCATGCGCCGCAAGCTGAAATACTTGGCTATGGCGTAGTCCTCGCAGTCACCGGCCCCTTTGATGAGTGCCTGCACCGGTGTGGCCCAGTAATCGACCTCCTGCCACAGGTCGATGTCCTCGACATAACGCAGTTGCTGGTTGAAAAAGCGGTTCACCACCTGCAACCGTTCCAGCTCGCTGCCTTGAGCCTGCGTTGCCATCAGGCGCTGCCAGGCGTCGATACGACCCTGCCCCGCGCCCAGCGGGCCATACAAGGCCTGGGACTTGCGGCTGATCTGGGAAAAGTCCCAATCCGCGTGCAAGCCGCCCAGCAGCAGACCGCCCA
>NZ_BCBD01000208.1:0-8499 GCF_001320345.1 Pseudomonas sp. NBRC 111127
AAAACAACAAGAGCCCCTCAATGAACTGCCTAAAATCCCTTGCCGCGCTCGGCCTGCTGATGCTCGGCACCAGCCAAGCCATGGCCGCCCCTATCGTTAAACAACCAAACATTCTGCTCATCGTGGCTGACGACCTCGGGTTCTCTGACCTATCAGCACTGGGCAGCGAAATTCAGACCCCCAACCTGGACAGCCTGCTGGCCGACGGCCGCCTGATGCTGGACTTTCATGCCGCGCCCAGTTGCTCCCCGACCCGGGCGATGCTGATGTCCGGCAACGACCCGCACCTGGCTGGGTTGGGCATGATGGCCGAGGCACGCAAGCGCCTGCCGCCAGGCACTGAAGTGCGCCCCGGCTACGAGGGTGTGCTGGCAGGCAATGTCGCCACCCTTGCCGAGCTGCTGCACGATGCCGGCTACCGGACCTTCATTTCCGGCAAATGGCATTTGGGCATGCAACCTGCGCAACAGCCGCAGAACCGCGGGTTCGACCAGGCCTACGTGCTGCTCGAAGGCGGCGCCGCGCACTTCAAGCAAGCCAACATGGACTTGCTGCCGAACTACAGCGCAACCTTCCTGCACAACGGTGAACCCATCGCGCTGCCCAGCGACTTCTACTCGAGCACCTGGTTCACCGACCGCCTGATCGGCGCCATTGACCAGCCCAACCCTGGCAACAAACCGTTCTTCGCCTTCGCCGCCTATACCGCGCCGCACTGGCCGCTGCAGGCACCGGACCAGTACCTGGCGCAATACCGCGGCCGCTATGACCAGGGCTACGAGGCCATCGCCCAACAGCGCCTGGAGCGCCAGCGCAAGGCCGGCCTGGTGCCGGCAGACTTCCCGCTGGACGCACAACTGGAGGGGGTGCCGAGCTGGGCGTCGCTCAGCCCCGAACAGCAACGCCAATCGGCGCGCACCATGGAGGTCTACGCCGCCATGGTCAGCGCCCTGGATGCCGAGGTGGGCAGGCTGGTAGCGCACCTGCGCCAGCGGGGTGAACTGGAAAATACGCTGATCCTGTTCATGTCCGACAATGGCCCGGAGAACGCCTCACGGGTGGACCCGACGTGGATCAGCCAGCACTTCGACAACCGCCTGGACAACTACGGCCGACGCGACTCGTTCCTGATGATCGGCTCGGCCTGGGCCCAGGTCAGCGCCTTGCCCAGCCGCCGCTACAAGATGACCACCTACCAGGGCGGCATCCGCGTGCCGGCCTTTGTCTACTACCCGGCCACGATCAAAGCGGGGCGCAGCGAAGCGCTGGCCAGCGTGCGCGACATCATGCCCACCCTGCTGCAACTGGCCGGTGCGCCAATGCCCGGCATCAAGTACCGCGACCGCGATATCGTGCCGCCGCAGGGCAGTTCGGCACTGGACTACCTGCAAGGCGACGACACGCTCATCCATGCCGGTGACGAAGCTCTGGGCTGGGAAATCAACGGCAGTGCTTCGCTGCGCAAAGGCCCGATGAAGCTGCTGTGGGATGCCACCGACGGCAAACCGGCGTGGCACCTGTACGACCTGCGCAAAGACCCAGGTGAGCACCACGACATCGCCGCTGCGCACCCCGAGCAAGTGGCACAGATGCTGCGCGACTGGAAGGCCTACGCCCAGCGCAGCAATATCGTGATCGATGCCGAAGGCCGCCCCGCCAGCCCTGCCAGAGTGGCGAGCCCGGCGGTGGCCAGCAAGCAATGATCGGGCGTGCAGCCGGCTGCGCGCTGCTCGCCGCCGGTTTGCTCGCCATTGGCTACAGCGCCTGGCCGCAAGCGGCGGCCCCGGCGCTGCTGTGTGATGGCTATGGCGGTGTACCCGCCCCCCGTGAAGGCCCCTGGCGGGACGGCATGGTGAAACTGCCCGGCGGCAAGTTCAGCTTCGGCTCGGAGCGCTACTACGACGAGGAGGGCCCCGCCCACCTGGCGCAAGTGTCGGCATTCTGGATCGATGTACACCCGGTCACCAATGCCCAGTTCGCGCGCTTCGTCGCGGCGACCGGCTACCTCACCCATGCCGAGCGGGGGATCGACACGGCCGACGACCCCAGCCTGCCCCAGCACCTGCGCGTGCCGGGGGCAATGGTGTTCAAGCAAGGGCCGGATGTGCTGCACCCGGGTTGGCAGTTCGTGCCCGGGGCAAGCTGGCGCCACCCGCAAGGCCCGGGCAGCGACTTGCAAGGGCTGGATAACCACCCGGTGGTGCAAGTGGCACTGGAGGATGCACAGGCCTATGCACGCTGGGCCGGGCGCAGGCTGCCCAGCGAGGCCCAGCTGGAATATGCAATGCGCGGCGGCCTGCAGGATGCCGACTTCAGCTGGGGCATGACCGAACTGCCCAAGGGCAAAGCCATGGCCAATACCTGGCAGGGCCAGTTTCCGTACCACAATGCCGCCACCGACGGTTTCACCGGCACTTCGCCGGTGGGCTGTTTCCCGGCCAACGGCTTTGGCCTGTTCGATGCCGGGGGCAATGTCTGGGAGTTGACCCGCACGGGTTACCGCCCAGGCCATGCGCCGCAGCGCGACGCTGGCCTGGACCCGCCCGGGCCAAGCCTGGACGACAGCCACGACCCCGCTGACCCCGGCGTGAAAGTGGCAGTGATCAAGGGCGGTTCGCACCTGTGTTCGGCAGACCGCTGCCTGCGCTACCGGCCTTCGGCGCGGCAACCTCAGCCGGTGTTCATGGCCACTTCACACGTGGGTTTCAGAACGGTGCGGTAATGCTGGGCAACGGGGCAGCGGCCGCCGCCACGGCCGCTACCTGGCGGTCGAAATCGAGCATCAGGTAGTTGCAGAAAAAGCCGATGCTTTCCTGCTTTTGCAGGCGCAGTGGCGCGTCCACCGGCAAGGCCTGCAGGCAACGCTCGGTGCGCGCCCAGGCAAACGCCTGCAACGCCGTGGCACACAGTTGCAGGAAGTCGCCGGCCGCGCGGTACGGGTACTCAGGGTCAGCGGCCGCCTTGGCCATAACCTCGGCAAGTAGCCCCTGCAGCACCGCACATACCCTCTGCAGAACCGCAGCCGCCATCCCGGTGCCGGCTTCTTTACGCAGTTCGCCCAGCAGCAGTGCCATGCCCGCCCCGCCGTCACCCAGCACCTTGCGCAGCAGCAGGTCGTTGGCCTGCACCTCGTTGGTGCCTTCGTAGATCATGGCGATGCGGCTGTCGCGCAGCGTTTGCTCGATACTGAACTCGCAGGTGTAGCCATAACCGCCGAACACCTGCAGGGCCTTGCTGGCCAGGGTGAAACCTTGCTCGGTGAAGGCAGCCTTGATGACCGGTGTCAGCAGCGCCGCCAGCGTCGCCGCCTTGGCCCGTTGCCCGGGGTCAGTGGCCGCTGCGGCCACATCCAGCCAGTGCGCCGCCCAGTAGCCCAGTGCGCGCATACCTTCGCTGCGCACCCGCAGCTCAAGCAGTACCCGGCGCATGGCGGGGTGCAAGTGAATGGGGTCGGCTTGGCCCTTGGGCTGCCCGGGCGCATTCATCTGCCTACGCGCCATGGCGTATTCCCGGGCACATTGCCAGGCGGCTTCGGCGTGCGCCAGCCCTTGCAAGCCAACGTGCAGCCGGGCCGAATTCATCATCACGAACATCGCCGCCAGGCCGCCGTGCGCCTGTCCCACCAACCAGCCACTGGCCGCCTCGAAGCGCAATGCACAGGTGGCGCTACCGCGGATACCCAGCTTGTGCTCCAGGCCTTCGCACTGCACCGCATTACGCTGACCGTCTTTCAGCCATTTGGGGACCAGCAGCAGCGACAGACCGCGGCTGCCGGCCGGCGCGCCCGGCAGCCGGGCCAGCACCAGGTGCACGATCTGGCGGGTCAGGTCGTGGTCGCCGCCGGAGATGAACAGCTTGTTGCCCGTGATGGCATAACGGCCGTCGCCCAACGGCTCGGCGCGGCAGCGCAACAGGCCCAGGTCGCTGCCGGCCTGGGGCTCGGTCAGGCACATGGTGGGCAGGATCTCGCCACTGACGATACCGGGCAGGTAGCGTGCCTGCAGTTGTTCGCTGGCATGCGCCTGCAGGCATTGATACGCGCCATGGGCGATACCGGTGTACATGGCCCAGGCATGGTTGCTGGCGAAGAGCATTTCCTGCAGCGCAGCGTCGAGCACCAGCGGCAACCCTTGGCCGCCGAACTGCGGGGCACAGGCCAGTGCCGGCCACCCTGCCTCGACATAAGCCTGGTAGGCCGCCGGGAAACCGTGCGGGGTCCGCACCTGCCCCGCCTCCATACGGCAACCCTGGCGATCACCTGTGGCGTTCAGCGGCACCAGAACCTGCTCAGTGAAGCGGGCGGCTTGTTCCAGCACCTGCCACGCCAGGTCCAGGTCCAGGTCTGCATGAGGCGGCATTGCCTGCCAGGCCTTATCAGCCTGGAGCCAATGTTGCAGCACGAATTGCATGTCCAGCAGGGGGGCCTTCCAGGCTATGGAACACCTCTTGTTCAGGCAGTGAAACAGGGGTTTTCGATGAGCAGCGCCATGCCTTGGCCGCCGCCTATGCACGCAGCAGCCACCCCATAGCGCAGGTTGCCCTGCTGCAGTTGCCGGGCCAGTGTGTGCACCAGCCGCAACCCGGTGGCGGCCAGCGGGTGCCCGAGGGCAATGGCGCCGCCGTGAACATTGAGCTTTGCCACATCGAGCTGTAGCGCCTGGGCCACCGCCACCACCTGCGCGGCTTGCGCTTCGTTGATTTCGAAGCGGTCTATCTGGTCTGCGCGCAAGCCGCTGCGGCGCAGTAGCAGCTCGATGGCCGGCACCGGCCCGATACCCATGGTGTGCGGCGATACGCCCACCGCCGTGGCCATCAACAGTTTCGCCAGGGGCGGTCGCGTGCAACTGGCGTAGGGCGCCACCACTGCCGCCGCCGCCCCATCGGCCACCGCGCAACTGTTGCCTGCGGTTTGTACCCCACCAGGGTGCACGGTACGCAGCCGCGCCAGCGCTGCAGCATTGGTGGGCCGTGGGTGGCTGTCGTGGCTGACTTCGGCGAGCCCGCGTGGCAGTTCGATAGCGCGTGGCTGGTAGCCTTCGGCGAAGAAGCTTTCGCTGCTGATGCTGACGATTTCCTCAGCGAACCAACCGGCCTGCTGGGCCTGTAACGCGCGCTGATGGCTGCGCAAGGCCCAGGCATCCACGGTTTCCCGCGCCAGGCCATGCTCACGGGCCAGGTTGTCTGCGGTGCCGATCATGTCCACATCGGCAGCCGGGTCGTACAACGCCTCCCAGAGGAAGTCCTTGAACCCGACCGGCGCCCCCAGGCGGAAGCCGCCCCGGTGTTCATAGGCCGCGATCGGGTTGCGTGACATGGATTCGGCACCTACGCACAACACCTGCGGCGCCCCGCTGCGCAGTTGCTCGGCAGCCTGGCGCAACAGCTCGAGCCCCGTGCCACAGATGCGCTGTACCGCCAAGGCCGGCACTGCCAGCGGCACGCCACAGTAAAGGCCGACATGCCTTGGCAGGAAATAGGCATCGAAGCTGGCCTGGGCCATGCTGCCGGCCAGCACACTGCCCACGGCCTGCGGATCGCTACCGGCACGCGCCAGCACCGCCCGCCCGGCCTTGATGGCGAGGTCAATGGGTGAAACGGTTGCCAGCGCACCCCCAAGGTCAACCCAAGGGGTGCGCACCATATCGACGATGGCAACGTCGTCGAACACGGTGCACAGCCCGCCGCTCATGGCCGCGCCTGTGCGTGCAACTGGCCCGGGGCTTCGCGCCGATACAGCGCCTCGACCAGGGCAGCGCGCCGCTGCAACACCGCACGTTGGTTGATCGAGCCCTTGTCGGTGATTTCGCCCGCGTCGATCGAGGGTGGCTCTTCAAGCAAGGCCAACCATTCGATGCGGCTGGCGTTGCCTTGGGCGTCCCGGTTCAGGTGCGTCAGCCAGTTGGCAAACCACTGGCGCACCGCGTCGCTGCCCAGCACCTGGGCGTCGCTGGCCTCTGCCCCAAGCCCCGCCAATTGCCGGCACTCGGGTAGCCGCGGGAACACCAGCATGCCCACGCACTCGCGATCGGGCGCCGCGACCACGACGTCCTGCACATAGGGCGAGCCTTCCAGCACCGCACGGTTGCGCAGTGGCCCGACACTGACGAATACACCCGACGACAGCTTGAAGTCCTCGGCGATGCGGCCGTCGAACATCAGGCCCTGCTCCGGCTGTTGCGGATCGGCGAGTTTCAGGGCGTCGCCCGAGCAGTAGAAGCCCTCCTCGTCGAACACCTCGGCGGTCTGCTGCGGCGAGCGCCAGTAGCCCGGCATGATATGCGGGCCGCGAAACCGCGCTTCGAGCTTGTCGGCCTGGGGCACCAGCTTCACTTCACAACCCGGTGCCGGCAAGCCGACGTAGCCGGCCATCGACAGCGGCCCGGTGGTAAAGGTGCAGGACGGCGCCGCCTCGGTCATGCCCAGGCCCGCCATCATGCGGATACGCTCGCCGCAGTGCTGCTCGGCGATACGGTCCAGGCGGTCCCAAACGCTTTGCGAAAGCCCCGCTGCGGCAAAGAAGAACAGCTTCATGCGGGCGAAGAACACCTCGCGCAGCTGGGCGTCCTGCTCCAGCGCCTTGGCCAGCTCTTCCCAGCCCCTGGGTACGGTGAGGTAGGCCGTGGGCGAAATCTCGCGCAGGTTGCGCAAGGTTTCCGCGAAGCCTTGCGGGGTCGGCTTGCCGGCGTCCAGATAGAAACTGCCGCCGTTGTACAGCACGATGCCCAGGTTGTGGCTGCCGCCGAAGGTGTGGTTCCAGGGCAGCCAATCGACCAGCACCGGCGGCTCTTCGGCGAACACCGGGAAGGTCTGCAGCAGCATCTGCTGGTTGGCGCAGAGCATGCGCTGGGTGGTGATCACCGCCTTGGGCAGCTTGGTGGAACCCGAGGTGAACAGGAACTTGGCAATGGTATCGGGCCCGGTGGCGGCGAACGCAGCGTCTGCCGGCGCCAGGTCACGGGGCTGCAGCAGGCTGGCAAAACTGAAATGGCGGCGGCGTGGCGGCTGGCCATGCACGCTGACCACCGGCACCGATTCATCCAGCACGGCATCGAAGGCACGCTGGAACGGCTGGCTGTCGGTGGCGAACACCAGGCCAGGGGTCAGCACCTCGCAAACGTGGCGCAGCTTGGCGAAGTCCTGCGACAGCAGTGCGTAGGCAGGCGACACCGGGCAGTAAGGAATGCCGGCATACATGGCCCCCAGGGCAAGCTGCAGGTGCTCGATGTCATTGCCGGAAAACAGTATCAGCGGCCGTTCGGCGCCAAGGCCGAACCCCAGCAAGTGGGCAGCGATGGTACGTACCTGGTCGAGCATCTGCGCATAGCTGACTTCACGCCAGCCACCGCTGGGCTCGCGCGCGGCGATAAAGGTGGTGTGCGGGCGCACGCGCGCCCAGTGCAGCAGGCGGTCGAGCAGGCGCGCCGGCAAAGGTGCCAACGGCTCCAGCGCCAGCATGCGCAGCACACCGTCGGTTTCACTGACCTGCACTTGTGGGTGCCCAATGGACACCTGCCGGTAGCGCGGCGGTTGGCCAGGGTCGCATGACCGCAGGCGGGGTTGGGTATTCACGCAGGTTGCTCCTTGTTCTTGTTGTACAGGCTGCCGCCGCCGGACATTGCCCGGGGCGGCCCATTGCGTGTTGCTCAGATGGGGTAATGCCGGGGGCCCTGTTGCAGGGTGACCCAGCGCAACTGGGTGAACTGGTCGATGGCCGTGCGGCTGCCGAAGCTGCCATAGCCGCTGGCCTTCACCCCGCCGAAGGGCATTTGCGCTTCATCGTGCACGGTCGGCCCGTTGATGTGGCAGATACCCGATTCCACGCGCTGGGCCAGGGCCAGCGCCCGGCCGGTGTCACGGCTGAAAATGGCTGACGACAGGCCAAACTCCGAATCGTTGGCCAGTTGCAGCAAGGCCTCGTCACCTTCGGCGCGCAGCACTACAGCCACCGGCCCGAACGACTCTTCGCGGTACAGGCGCATGCTGCTGTCGACATGGTCGAGCAGGGTCGGCTGCAGGATGCTGCCGTCCAGCTGGCCGCCGCAGACCAGGCGAGCGCCCTTGGCCACGGCATCGTCAATCAGCGCCTTGATGCGTTCGCCCGCCGCACTGCTGACCAGCGAACCGAGCACCGAGTCGCTGGCCTGGGGGTCGCCGGCACGAAGCCCGCTGACCTTGACTGCCAACTTGTCGACAAAGGTATCGGCGATGCGGCTATCGGCCAGCAAGCGCTCGGTGGACATGCAGATCTGGCCCTGGTTGAAGTAGGCGCCAAAGGCCGCCGCTTCGACCGCGGCGTCCAGGTCGGCGTCGTGCAGCACCAGCAACGGCGCCTTGCCGCCCAACTCCAGCAAGGCCGGTTTCAGGTGGCGTGCGGCCAACTCGCCGACGATGCGCCCTACCTGGGTAGAGCCGGTAAAATTCACCCGCCGCACAGCGGGGTTGGCAATCAGGCGTTCGACCACCGCTGGCGCATCCTCCGGGGCGTTGCTGATGACGTTG
>NZ_BCBD01000209.1:0-8494 GCF_001320345.1 Pseudomonas sp. NBRC 111127
CGGCTTTTGTGCCTTGAGCAAGCTCAGAACCTGCTGCATCTGCTTCGGGTCTTCGCTGCACAACGGAATGTTCAGGTACAGGCTGGCCATGTCGACCATGTCACTGACCGAATCGAACATGTTGATCCGCCCCTGCAACTCGGCGGGCGGCTCATATAGAACCTTGTAGCTGTCGGCAGGGCCTTTATAACGTGCGGTGTCTAGCACGATGCTGGTAGTGCCCCAGATGAACGGCATCGAATATGCACCGCCCGGGTCCCAACCCGGATTTTTCAGGTTATCCACTACGCTGGCGTAATAGGGCTGTTTCACCGGGTCGAAGCGCTCCAGCAGGTTTTCCTTGATCAGGATCGGGATGAACTGGTGCGACGGAATCGCCACGTCATACCCCGCACCGCCTTGCTTCAACTTTGCCAGCAGGGTTTCGTTGGAGTCATAGGAATCGACCGTGACCTCAATCCCAGTCTGCTTCTGGAATTTGGCGAGAATCTCTGGCGAGAAATAACCGCTCCAGCTGACCACGTTGAGTTTTTCCGCGGCCTGCACACTGCCGGCCATGACCAGCGGCACACTAACGAACAAATAAGTACCAACGCTTTTTATCCACTTGTTCATGCTATTTCCCCACAGCTCCTAAAAAGTTCAGACGGTCTTTTTGCCCAGCAGGTAAGAGAGGCAGACAAACAGCACCGAGACCCCCAGGATCAGGGTCGACACGGCATTGACGTCGGGTGTCACTCCCATGCGCAACAGGCCGAAGATGAAAATCGGCAAGGTGGTCGTGCCCGCCTGCGAGACCATCATCGAGATCACGAAGTTATCGAGCGAGACGATGAAGGCCAGCATCAGCCCGGAGAAAATCCCCGGCATCAGCAGCGGTAAGGTGACCTTGCGGAAGGTTCGCCACGGCCCGGCGTAGAGGTCCCCGGCAGCCTGTTCCAGGGACAGGTCCATGTCGTTGAGCCGCGCACGAATGGGCAGGTAGGCGAAAGGAATGCAGAACACCGTATGGGCGATGATCAAGTTGCCGTAGCCGAGCGACAGGCCGATGGTGGAAAACAGCGCCAGCGTTGCCACCCCCACGACAATTTCCGGAAGTACCAACGGCAGCATGATCGCGCCCATCGACAGTTGCAGCCCTTTGAACTTGGCGCCCCGTGAAGTACCAAGGGCGGCAAGGGTAGCAAGCGCCGTGGCGATCATGCTCGCGCACACGGCGATCAGCAAACTGTTGCCGGCAGCCTGGCGCAAGGCCTGGTTGGCGAAAGCAGCGCGATACCAGTCAAGGCTGAAACCGGTCCAGACGGTCGCCGACTGATTAGCGTTGAACGAGAACACCACCAGCACCACGATCGGTGCATAAAGGTACAGGTAGAACAGGAAACTGAAGCCACCAAACCCGGGAAAGTCTCGTATGCACAACCCTTGGCGATTGAACAGAGCAAGCATTACGCACCTCCTTTGGCGATGCGCTGGCGCTCGGCGCGCAGGGCATAGATGGTCAGCACCAGCATCACGGCAGCCATCAACACCAGCGAGAGTGCGGCGCCAAACGGCCAGTTACGCGCATCACTGAATTGCCGGAATATCAAGTTGCCGAGCATCATCCGCGTACCACCGCCGAGCAGTTCCGGGGCGATCATCGCACCTAGGCAAGGCACGAAAGTAAGGATGGCCCCAGCGAGAATGCCCGGTTTGGCGATTGGCAAAACCACTTTGCGCAGGGTGCGTACGCGCCCTGCGTACAGGTCTTGAGCAGCTTCGAGCAAGCGAATATCCATCTTTTCCAGCGTCGCGTAGATCGGCAACACCACGAACGGTGCATAGGTGTAGACCAGCCCCAGCAGCACGGCACCGTCGGTGTACAGCAACTGCAACGGCTCATGGATAACGCCCATTCCCATCAAACTGTTATTCACCACCCCGGTGTTGCGCAGCAGCAGAATCCACGCATACGTGCGAATCAACAGGTTGGCCCAGAACGGTACGGTGATCAGGAAGATCAGCAGCCCACGCCGATGGGCCGGCTGCATAGCCAGCCACACCGCCACCGGAAAACCGATCAATAGCGTGATGACCGTGGTCAGGCCGGCGATGCCGACCGAGCGCAGGGCAATGACCAGGTAGGAGTCGGCGAAGACCAGGCTGTCGTCCATTTGCCGTTCAAACAGCAGCGAAATGTAAGCATCGACGCTGAATGCCTTGTTCACCCCGCCGTAGGGGTTGGCTTCCATCAGGGAATAGCCGACGACGATCAGAATCGGCACGATCAGAAACAGGCCGATGGCGAGCAGTGCCGGGCTGACCCCGAGTAAACTGTGCAAACGCTTGCGGCGTTCCAGCGTGTTGGCAATCGGTAAGGCGTGCATGACAACTCCTCGGGCTCAGTCGTGCAGGACGCTGGCGCTTCCCTGGTCGAACAGCAGACCGGCCTGACTGCCGACGACAAAGCGCAGGCTCTGGTCGACGCTGTTGGGGGTGCGTACGGTGAGGCGCGCCCCGTCGCTGAGGCTGACCTGATATTGCAGGTCGGTACCCAGATAAATCTGCGCTTCGATCCGGCACGGCAGTGCCGCTTCAGTATCGGCAGGCACCAGGTGGAGCCGCTCAGGGCGCACCGAGAGGGTCACCCGGGCCCCGACGGTTACGTCTGCGCACGGTTGCGCCGGTAACGGATGACCGGCTGGGCCGGTAAACCATGCCTGGCCCGCCTGTGCATGGGTGACAGTGCCTTCGATGAAGTTGGTTTCACCAATGAAGTCGGCGACAAAGCGATTGCGCGGCCGCTCGTAGATGTCCTCCGGTCTGCCAACCTGCTGGACTTCGCCTTCGGACAGTACGGCGATACGGTCGGACATGGTCAGCGCCTCCTCTTGGTCGTGCGTGACGAAGATGAAGGTGATACCGGTCTTGGCCTGAATGCTTTTAAGCTCTTCGCGCATGGCTTGGCGCAGCTTTAGGTCGAGTGCCGACAGCGGCTCATCGAGCAGCAGAACTTTTGGATGCGGTGCCAGTGCACGGGCCAGCGCCACACGTTGCTGCTGACCGCCAGACAACTGAGCAGGCTTGCGATTGGCAAAGCGTTGCATCTGCACCAGCGCGAGCATCTCGTCAACCCGATCGGCGACCTGTGCTTTATTGAACATTTTGCCCATGGGGTGTGATTCAAGGCCGAACGCCAGGTTCTCGGCGATGGTCATGTGCGGGAACAGTGCATAATGCTGGAACACTGTGTTGACCGGGCGCTGGAACGGCGGAAGATCGGCGATGTTCTCGCCGTAAAGCATGATCTGGCCTTCGGTAGGGAACTCGAAGCCAGCGATCATCCGCAGCAGGGTGGTTTTGCCGCAGCCAGAAGGGCCGAGCAGGGTAAAGAATTCGTTATCGTGAATGTCCAACTCGATGTTTTTCAGTGCCACCGGGCCGGTGTTCGGATCACCGTAGACCTTGCGGACCGAGCGGATCGACACCGCCAGCGTTTGCAGCGAATGCAGGGCATTCATGCGTAACCTCCGATTCCCCCATCGCCTACGGTTGCGCTGCGGATCAGGCAATCAGTCGGGCCATGGATGTTATTTTTTTGGCAGGATCGAAAATGCGAACGGGGTGAAAACAGTTTTTTTGTTCTGCTGTGGCTCGATTATCAGTTAGGGCTTGCGCGGGGCGATACTTCAATTTAAACATGGCGGCTGTTAGTTAATTTAATAGCAAAGGTGCCAGTAACATGTCAGCCCACCGCCTGCCGCCGCTCAATGCGGTGCGTGCATTTGATGCAGCCGCCCGTCTGGGCAGTTATGTCGAGGCCTCCAAAGCTCTGCACGTGACCCAGCCGGCGATTGGCCGACACGTAAAGTTGCTTGAAGACTGGCTAGGCATTCAACTGTTTGAGCGTACCTCTCGCGGTGTCAACCTTACCCCGGCTGGGGAGAAGTACCACCGCAAGATCGCTGCCGCCCTGCAGTTGATCATGGAAGCCGGCAAGGAAGCGCAACCCAAAGAGGCCGAACGCTGGCTGCGGATCATGGTGGTACCGGGGTTTGCCAAGCGCTGGCTGATGCCTCGTATTGAACGCATGCGCCAGTTACGGCCGGGTTTAAAGTTCGCAATTGAACCCAATTCGACATTCACCGAGGTAGACAAAAAAACGACCGACCTTGGTATTGTCTATGGCATGGAGAACGAGTATGCGAACTGCCGCGCCACCCTGGTCTGCCCTAGGGTTTTCCCAATCTGCACCCCGGCCTACCTCGCCAGTGTCGGGCCTCTTTCAGCGCCAGTGGACCTTGTGAACCATAACCTTATCCACGTCGATAACGGTGAGTGGTGGAATCTCTGGTTTACCGCTCACGGTTTAGAGTTTCACCTCGATTCAGATATTCTTTACGTCAACAATGACCATGCCTTATCCGTGGCTGAAAGCGGTCAGGGTATTGCGCTGGCTAACGAAGTACTGGTGAGAAACGAGCTCGATTCAGGCAGGCTGGTAAAGGCGGTGAATACTGAAGTGAGGCTCGAGAGTTACAGGGTACTGACGCCATCTGGCGAGCTTTCCGAGGACGCCAACTGGTTCATAGACTGGCTCCAGACGGAGCTGAACAAAGAATTTGGAAGCTAGGTGAATTCAGCCTGGCGAGCGTACGTTTGGGCAATACGTGATATGCCTGGGCGAAAAACCATGATCTGCCTCCGCTACGAGCCTGTCTTACATGATTTTTCTTTGAGCACTGGGTGCAGGTTGGTCAGGAGTGAAGGCAGGTAATTACGCTGAATGACCCAACAAAAAAGCCCGCGAACCTGTGCAGGCTGCGGGCTATTTCATATTGACATCACGCTGAAGTTGTACCGCTTTTTGCCATGGCTGCACTCACAGGTCTGGTCGACGGTCTGGTGCGGCGAGACCTCCGTAAATTTGGTGCCGGCCGGGAGTCCAGCTACCTGTACCACAAGGCCCGGGCAACGATGTTGCCGTTGGCCATTTTCCCCTGGACTTTCTACTTGGCGCTCCCGATCAGCATCAGCCCAATGCTGGTACTACTCCCCTGCGCTGCCTTACTCGGGGTGTCCGTGAGCATTACGGCCGCGAGCTTCAAGAAGTATTTGTGAGGAAGAGAACGATGCAATGGACACACGAGCAGTCGCCAATCATCCAGTCGGAAGCCCCGAAGCTCCTTATCCAGGCAGGCGCTGGCAGTGGAAAGACCAAGACTCTGGTGGGGTATGCACAACACCACTCCCGTCTGCGGATTCTCTATCTCTGTTACACAAATCGGTCAAGATCGCCGCGCGTGACCGATTTCAGCGCAACGTGGTGAACAAAACTGCGCACGGCCTGGCCTACGCCGTCTATGGCACACAGTTCAGCCATAAGCAGACCGACAACCTGCGGCTGACCGATATCGCCCGAGCGATTGATACGCATGACTGGGAGCAGGTCAGAGACGCTTGGAAAAAATCAGATTTTTACTTACAGACGCCCAGCAGCTGAAACAGAATACAAATCATTTTAATTTGATATTATTCGCGTATTCTTGATGCAGGGTATACACATGTCTCCTCAAGCCCATGGCGCCGCCGGTGAAGCACTGGGAACCTTATACGCACGGCATTGCAGCTGGCTTGTGGCTTGGCTGCAACGCCGAATCAACTGTAGAGAAGGAGCCGCCGACATCGCACAGGATACCTTCATGCGTATCTGGGCTAGTGCCAAGGCCCAAGCATTTGAGGACATTCGCGAACCACGGGCCTACTTGAGAACCGTGGCTCAGCGGCTGATGATCAATCACATTGAGCGCCTGTCGCTCGAACGTGCCTACCTCGCCAGCCTGCAGCATCTGACCGAAGAAACGGCGCTGTCGCCGGAAGCACGAGCCATCCTGCTGGAAACCCTGATAGAGCTCGACGCACTGCTCGCGGGCCTGCCACCGAAAATCCGTGCAGCGTTTCTGCTTTCCCAACTTGATGGCCTTACCTACGAAGAGATCGCGTCACGCATGCACTTGAGTGTACGTACGGTCACCCGTTACATGGCCCAAGGCTTCAGGCAATGCCTGAGCATCATGCTGGATAGCTGAATGTCTGAGGTGGATAAACGCATCCTTGACGAGGCCGCACATTGGCTGGCGCGCTCGTGCGCCTCGGATTTCAACGAGGCCGAACAACAGGCGTTGACGGATTGGCGTAAACAGAGCGCCCGGCATGAGCAGGTCTGGTCATGTGCACAGCAATTGAGAAGCAAGATGAGCAGCGTCCCTGGCGGTATCGGCATGCAAGTGCTGGCCAGATCTCGCACACCCCACAACCGCCGTACTGTACTTCGAGCCTTGGCCTTTGCCATCGCCACACCGGCGCTCGGAGGGTTCTCCTACCGCTATATGCCTTGGCAGAGCTGGGCAGCGGATTTCAGCACAGCCAAGGGCGAGCAACGCCTGGCCAGGCTGACTGACGGTAGTCAGGTACTGCTCAATACCGACTCCGCTTTCGATGCCCGATTCGATAGGCATAACCGGATGGTCCGCCAGTACAAGGGCGAAATACTGGTGAAAACAGCGCATGACATGCCGGAAAGCACCCCACCTTTCATCGTGCAGACGGATGATGGTCAGTTGCGCGCGCTGGGAACTGAATTCATTGTTCGCCAATACCCCCACTTCACCGAGGTCTCCGTTCTCAAGGGTGCCGTCGAGATCTCGCCAGCGATATCGACCCAGCGCCTTATCGTGCGTGAGGGACAACGAACCAAGTTCGATGCCCGGCAGATTGGCGCCTGTGAGTCTTCACCCGTAATGAGCGACGCGTGGACGCGCGGAACGCTTTATGCCGATAACATGCGCTTGCAAGCGTTCCTTGACGAAATAGGACGCTATCGCACGGGCATTTTGCGATGTGACGACGCAGTCGCTGACCTGCGCGTATTCGGGATGTATCAACTCCAGGATACCGATCGCCTCCTTGACTTGCTTACCCATACCCTACCTGTGCGCGTGATACGACGTACAGATTACTGGGTCAAAATCACCCGAGCGTGACACCCTTTGTACATGCTATCGCCCGCTCGGCAGTAACAAACCTGAAGCGGTAGTCACACATGTCTGTCCGGTTTTTCGGGCTCGCCTGTCAATGAATAAACAATTCGATTCATTGAGCTGCCCAAGGACTGATCAACATGCTTGAACAACCTGAACGACACCCGCGTCCGACCGCACCAGGCACGCCCCTCAAACCTGGTGCCAGAGCCATCCGATTGACGCTGGCAAGTATCTCAGCGGCTCTGGCCGCGACCCTGATCACACCGCAGGTCCAAGCCGCAGAAGCTGCTTCCAGTCTGTCCCGAAGGACCTATGACATTCCGGGCGGCCCGCTGGGTTCGGCAGTGGCGGCATACGCTGCGCAGGCGGGGGTCAACCTCAGTGCAAACCTGGCCAGCCTTGAGGGCATGCGCACCCAGGGCCTGACTGGGCCATATGCGGTCGAGGAAGGTTTTGCGCGCCTGCTTGCCAGTAGTGGATGGCGTGCACGCTCGCTCGGCCAGGGCAACTATGTATTGGAAGCGGCAGCGGACATGCCCCTAGTGACGCCCCCCGTCACAGCCAAGCACAATAAACCCACTGAACTTCAGGCCACTACCGTCAGCTCGACGCGCTTGGCGCAATCAAGTAACGACTCTCCTCAGAACATCAAGATAATTAGCCATGAAGAGATAGAGGCTCAACAAGCCTTCACTTCCAGTACAACGCAAATACTCAGCAACCTGATCCCGTCGATGCCCCCGTCGATGCAAAAAATGAGTAACTACGGGCAAACCATGCGTGGGCTGCAACCGCTGGTGCTGGTAGACGGCATTCCCCAGTCCAGCCCGATGTACACCAGCATTGGGCGTGACATGGGCACCATCGACCCCGCCATGATCGACAGGATCGAGGTAATACAAGGCGCCAGTGCCAGCAATGGCATTGGCGGCATGGGTGGCGTCATCAACATCATTACCCTGCAGCCACGAGGCGGAAAGCCCCATCAACATATTTCTGCCGAGCTCACATCGCCGACATCAAGGCTCGCCGGCGAGGCACTGTCGTACAAGACCACCTACGGCATCAGTGGCAGTGACGGAGCCATCGACTATCTGTTCAACGCCAGCTACCAGAGCCAAGGGGCATTTTTCGATGGATCAGACAGGCGAATAGGCACCTACGATGCCCAAGGCGACTTGATGGACTCCAAGTCCTACGATGTGATGGGAAAGCTGGGTTACTGGATCGACGAAGACCAAAATATCGCGCTTAGCGTGAACCGATACGAGATCAAGAACAATAATAGATATTCACTCGTATCCGGCAACAGAGGCGAGGGCGTGCCTAGCACGTCGACCAAGGACACGCCGCCAGGAAGTGCGCCTTACAACGACGCCTGGACCGTTGGCGCAAGCTACGACCATTATGATTTCAACGGCATGAAGATAAACGCCGTCCTGTATTACCAGACGGTCGATTCGATGTTC
>NZ_BCBD01000210.1:0-8342 GCF_001320345.1 Pseudomonas sp. NBRC 111127
TGGGCTTTTCTTCGGCCTGGGGCTACTGGATCAGTGCCTGGCTGGGCAACGTCGGCTACTTCGTGCTGCTGTTCAGCACCCTGGGCTACTTCTTCCCGGTCTTTGGCGAGGGCAACACGCCAGCCGCCATCATCGGTGCCTCGCTACTGCTATGGGCTGTGCATTTCCTGGTCTTGCGCGGCATCAAGGAAGCGGCGTTCATCAACCTGGTCACCACCGTGGCCAAGGTGGTGCCGCTGGTGCTGTTCGCCCTGATCTGCCTGTTTGCCTTCAAGCTGGACATCTTCACCGCCGACATCTGGGGCCGGGGCACGCCCGAACTGGGCAGTGTGATGAACCAGGTCCGCAACATGATGCTGGTCACCGTATGGGTGTTCATCGGTATCGAGGGTGCGAGCATCTTCTCGTCACGCGCCGAAAAGCGCGCCGACGTGGGCAAGGCGACGGTCATCGGCTTCGTGACCGTGCTGTTGTTCCTGGTACTGGTCAATGTGCTGTCGCTGGGCATCATGACCCAACCGGAACTGGCCAAGCTGCAGAACCCGTCGATGGCAGCCGTGCTGGAGCATGTGGTCGGCCACTGGGGGGCGGTACTGATCAGTGTCGGCCTGATCATCTCGTTGCTGGGGGCCTTGCTCTCGTGGGTGCTGCTGTGCGCCGAAATCATGTTCGCCGCCGCCAAGGACCACACCATGCCGGCATTCCTGCGCCGCGAGAACGCCAACCAGGTACCGGCCAATGCGCTGTGGCTGACCAACGCCATGGTGCAGGTCTTCCTGGTGATCACGCTGTTTTCCAGCAGCACCTACCTGTCGCTGATCTACCTCGCCACCTCGATGATTCTGGTGCCCTACCTGTGGTCGGCGGCCTACGCCTTCCTGCTGGCGCTGCGCAGCGAAACCTATGAGCAGGCCCTGGCCGAACGCAAGAAAGACCTGATCATCGGCGCTATCGCCCTGCTGTACGCCATCTGGCTGCTGTACGCCGGCGGTGTGAAATACCTGCTGCTGTCGGCATTGCTGTACGCCCCTGGCGCGATCCTGTTCGCCAAGGCCAAGCGTGAAGTGGGCCAACCCATCTTCACCAACGTGGAAAAACTGATCTTCGCCGCCGTGGTGATCGGCGCCCTGGTGGCAGCCTATGGCCTGTACGACGGCTTCCTGACCCTTTGACCACGCTTTCGTCCCATTGGAGGAATGAAACCATGTCCGCTGAAAAACAGAAGTACGGTGTGCACTCCGAGGCCGGCAAGCTGCGCAAAGTCATGGTGTGCGCACCGGGCTTGGCGCACAAGCGCCTGACGCCGAGCAACTGTGACGAACTGCTGTTCGACGATGTGATCTGGGTCGACCAGGCCAAGCGTGACCACTTCGACTTTGTCACCAAGATGCGTGAGCGTGGCGTGGATGTGCTGGAAATGCACAACCTGCTGACCGACATCGTGCAGCAACCTGAAGCGCTGAAGTGGATTCTGGACCGCAAGATCACCGCCGATACCGTCGGCGTGGGCCTGACCAATGAAGTGCGCAGCTGGCTGGAAGGTCTCGAACCGCGCCACTTGGCCGAATTCCTGATCGGCGGCGTGGCCGGCCAGGACCTGCCGCAGAGCGAAGGCGCCGAAGTGGTCAAGATGTACAACGACTACCTGGGGCACTCCAGCTTCATCCTGCCACCGCTGCCCAACACCCAGTTCACCCGTGACACCACCTGCTGGATCTACGGCGGCGTCACGTTGAACCCGATGTACTGGCCAGCACGGCGCCAGGAAACGCTACTCACCACCGCCATCTACAAATTCCACCCGGCGTTCACCAGCGCCGACTTCCAGGTGTGGTATGGCGACCCGGACAAGGACCACGGCAACGCCACGCTCGAGGGTGGCGACGTGATGCCGATCGGTAATGGCGTGGTGCTGATCGGCATGGGCGAGCGCACCTCGCGCCAGGCCATCGGTCAGCTGGCCCAGAGCCTGTTCGCCCACGGTACGGTCAGGGAAGTGGTGGTCGCCGGCCTGCCGAAGTCGCGCGCCGCCATGCACCTGGACACCGTGTTCAGCTTCTGCGACCGCGACCTGGTCACGGTCTTCCCGGAAGTGGTCAAGGAAATCGTGCCGTTCATCATTCGCCCGGACGAAAGCAAGCCGTACGGCATGGACGTGCGCCGCGTGAACAAGTCGTTCATCGACGTGGTCGGCGAACAGCTCGGGGTCAAGCTGCGGGTGGTCGAAACCGGCGGCAACAGCTTCGCCGCCGAACGCGAACAGTGGGATGACGGCAACAACGTGGTGGCCCTCGAACCAGGCGTGGTCATCGGCTACGACCGTAATACCTACACCAACACCCTGCTGCGCAAGGCTGGCATCGAGGTCATCACCATCAGCGCCGGCGAACTGGGCCGGGGCCGGGGCGGCGGCCACTGCATGACCTGCCCGATCATCCGTGACCCCATCGATTACTAACGCCCATTACCCTGGCCGCGCTTACCCAGCGGCGGCCGGTGCGTTCACCCTACCCGAGGAGAAAAGTCATGGCGTTCAACATTCACAACCGCAACCTGCTGAGCCTGGAACACCACACCACGCGCGAGTTGCGCTACCTGCTGGACCTGTCCCGCGACCTCAAGCGCGCCAAGTACACCGGCACCGAACAGCAACACCTGAAGGGCAACAACATTGCCCTGATCTTCGAAAAAACCTCCACCCGCACCCGCTGCGCCTTCGAAGTGGCGGCCTACGACCAGGGCGCCAATGTCACCTATATCGACCCCAACTCATCGCAGATCGGCCACAAGGAAAGCATGAAGGACACCGCCCGCGTACTCGGGCGCATGTACGACGCCATCGAATACCGTGGCTTCAAGCAGGAAATCGTCGAGGAGCTGGCCAAGTTCGCCGGGGTGCCGGTGTTCAACGGCCTGACCGACGAGTATCACCCTACCCAGATGATCGCCGACGTGCTGACCATGCGCGAGCACAGCGACAAGCCGTTGCACGACATCAGCTACGCCTACCTGGGCGATGCGCGCAACAACATGGGCAACTCGCTGCTGCTGATCGGCGCCAAACTCGGCATGGACGTGCGCATCGCCGCGCCCAAGGCGCTGTGGCCACATGAGGACCTCGTTGAGCGCTGCAAGCAGTACGCAGAAGAAAGTGGCGCGCGTATCACCCTGACCGAAGACCCGCTGGCCGCGGTCAAGGGCGTGGACTTCGTGCACACCGACGTGTGGGTATCGATGGGTGAACCGATCGAGGCCTGGGGCGAGCGTATCAAGCTGCTCAAGCCTTACCAGGTGAATGCGCAACTGATGAAGGCCACTGGCAACCCCCGCACCAAGTTCATGCATTGCCTGCCGGCGTTCCACAACTCCGAAACCAAGGTGGGCAAGCAGATTGCCGAACAGTACCCGGACTTGGCCAACGGCATCGAAGTGACCGACGACGTATTCGAGTCGCCCGCTTGCATTGCCTTCGAACAGGCGGAAAACCGCATGCACACGATCAAGGCGATCCTGGTTTCGACCCTGGCTGACCTCTGAAAGCGGCAAGCGGCAAGCTGAAAGCTGATAGCTGATAGCTGAAAGCTGAAAGCTGAAAGCTGAAAGCAGCTGATTACACCGGCCGGCTTCTGCTTGCCACTTGCAACTTGCCGCTTGCAGCTTGCAGCTTGCAGCCCCAAGCCCCAAGCCCACCTCAAAAGGACATTCCCCATGCGTATCGTTGTTGCATTGGGCGGCAACGCCCTGCTGCGCCGCGGCGAACCCATGACCGCTGACAACCAGCGTGCCAATATCCGCACCGCCGCCGAACAGATCGCCAAGATCCACCCCGGCAACGAGCTGGTCATTGCCCACGGTAACGGCCCACAGGTCGGCCTGCTGTCGTTGCAGGGCCTTTCCTACAAACCGGACGAGGCTTACCCGCTGGACGTGCTGGGCGCCGAGACCGAGGGCATGATCGGCTACATGATCGAGCAGGAGCTGGGCAACCTGCTGGCCTTCGAAGTGCCGTTCGCGACCTTGCTGACCCAGGTTGAAGTCGACGCCAACGATCCGGCCTTCAAGGACCCGACCAAGTTCATCGGCCCGGTCTACAGCAAGGACGAGGCCGAGCGCCTGGCCAACGAGAAGGGCTGGGTGGTCAAGCCTGACGGCGACAAGTACCGCCGCGTGGTGGCCAGCCCGAAACCCAAGCGCATCTTTGAAATCCGCCCGATCAAGTGGCTGCTGGAAAAGAGCAGCATCGTGATTTGCGCGGGCGGCGGCGGCATCCCCACCCTTTACGATGAAAACCAAAAACTCAAAGGGGTGGAGGCGGTCATCGACAAGGACCTGTGCTCGGCGCTGCTGGCAGAGCAACTGGAAGCCGACCTTCTGATCATCGCCACCGACGTGGATGCGGCGTACATTGACTGGGGTAAACCTACGCAGAAAGCCATCGCCCAAGCGCACCCCGACGAACTGCAGCGGCTGGGTTTTGCCGCGGGGTCCATGGGGCCGAAAGTGCAGGCCGCCTGTGATTTTGCCCGCCATACCGGCAATGTGGCAGTGATCAGTTCGCTGGAAAACATCGAAGAAATTGTCAAAGGCACAGCCGGCACCCGGGTTTCGACCGCGAAGCCGGGGATCAGCTACCGTTGAATGCAATGGGCGGGCCTGCGCGGCCCGTCATTTTCGACCTTCCCAAGGAGCTTTCCATGGCCCAGTACCACCCCGGTCATGTACACATCGAGCGCATTGCGCTGAACAAAGATGACCACAGCTATGACCTGAACATCGAATACGAGGCAGTGTCGGACCCCAAGGAAGGTAGAGGCATTCAGTTCCGCATGCATGGCAGCATCGAAGGCAAGGCAGTCGATGAAGCGTTCTTCCTGCCCAAGGACCAGGCCCTGCCCAGCTTTCTCATGCTGCTGACGCGCAGGGCGCAAGCGTACCTGCCGTCGCCGAAGAAATTCGAGAACCTGAGTTCACCGCACAAGCTCTATGACCATATGTTCGCGGACATTCGCGAAAAACTGGATGTGAAGTCGGGCGACCCGGTCAAGCCTGAACACCTGGAGTGATTTTCAGAAGTTTGGGGCTACCTTGCAGCCCATCGCAGGCAAGCCAGCGCCCACTTCGATCGCATCGGCCTCAAGGCCTGTGCAGTACCTGTGGGAGCTGGCTTGCCTGCGATGGGCCGCAAGGCGGCCCCGGCGATGTTGAGGCATACTACCGCCCTCCCCGGCCACCACCCTCTACGTTCCCATGCGCATCCACGTCAGCTTCATCGACCGCGTCGGCATCACTCAGGAAGTGCTAGCCCTGCTCGGTGCCCGCAACCTCAACCTGGACGCCGTGGAGATGGTCCCGCCGAACGTCTACATCGACGCCCCGACGCTCAGCCCCGCGGTGCTCGAAGAGCTGCACGACGCACTGTTCGAAGTGCACGGGGTTCAGTCGGTGGACGTGGTCGACATCCTTCCCGGGCAACGTCGGCACCTGCAACTGGATGCGTTGCTGGCAGCGATGAGCGACCCGGTCCTGGCCGTGGACAGCGCCGGCAAGGTGTTGCTGGCCAACCCGGCGCTGATCGAGCTGTGCGGCCGCGAATCGGCCGGGCGCTCGGTGGGCGAGCTGTTCGGCGACGCCGGGCTGCTGCAGGCGCTGCTGGACAACAACTTCCACCTGCCCATGCGCGAGATGCAACTGAACGGCCACAGCCTGCTGCTCGATGCCATGCCCATTACCAACGCCGGTGGCCTGCTGACGCTTTACCCGCCATCGCGCATGGGCGAACGCCTGTCGGCCCTGCACCACGACCACGCCGAGGGCTTCGACGCCCTGCTGGGCGAGTCACCGGCCATCCGTACCCTCAAGGCACGCGCCATGCGCGTTGCCGCACTCGATGCGCCGCTGCTGGTGCATGGCGAAACCGGCACCGGCAAAGAGCTGGTGGCCCGCGCCTGCCATGCCATCAGCAGCCGCCAGGCGGCACCGTTCCTGGCGCTGAACTGCGCCGCCCTGCCCGAGAGCCTGGCCGAGAGCGAGCTGTTCGGCTACGCCCCCGGCGCCTTCACCGGCGCGCAACGCGGCGGCAAGCCGGGGCTGATGGAGCTGGCCAACCAGGGCACGGTGTTTCTGGACGAGATCGGCGAAATGTCACCGTACCTGCAGGCCAAGCTGCTGCGCTTCCTCAGTGACGGCAGCTTCCGCCGGGTGGGCGGCGACCGCGAAGTGAAGGTCGATGTGCGCATCATCAGCGCCACCCACCGCGACCTGGAGCGCATGGTGGCCGAAGGCAGCTTCCGCGAAGACCTGTTCTACCGCCTGAACGTGCTCAACCTGCAGGTACCGCCCCTGCGCGACCGCGGCCAGGACATCCTGATGCTGGCGCACTTCTTCATGCAGCAGGCCTGCACGCAGATCCAGCGCCCAGCCTGCCGGTTGACCCCGGCCACCCATTCGGCGCTGCTGGCCAACCCGTGGCCGGGCAACGTGCGCCAACTGCAGAACGTGATTTTCCGTGCGGCGGCCATCTGCGAAAGCAACCTGGTGGACATCGGTGACCTGGACATCGCCGGCACCTCGGTGGCGCGCGGGCAAGATGGCGAAGTGGCCAGCCTGGAGCAAGCCGTGGGTGATTTCGAGCGTGAGCTGCTGCAACGTCTGTACGCCAGCTACCCCTCCACCCGGCAACTGGCTGCGCGCTTGCACACTTCGCACACCGCCATTGCCCAGCGCCTGCGTAAATATGGAATACCCGGCAAAGGCTGATAGTCGTTGCAATAACCCGATAGTTGTTCAGACCTTTCCTACGCGAGTGAAAGATACTCTCCCACATATGCCTCGTAGAATGGTGACGGTGTATTGCCACTTGTCATCCCACTGCTCCGCCCAAGTGCGGAGCGTGGTTCGCTACTGGATATAACGAGAGCACCTGATGTTTGAACTCGATTTTTACGGGACACTTGTAGCCGCCTCTCTCGTCCTGTTATTGGGGCGCGGGCTGGTTGCACGGATTGGTTTGTTGCGCGTCTACAATATTCCGGAGCCCGTTGCCGGTGGCCTGGTCGTCGCCTTTGCCCTGCTGGCGTTGCGCAGTTTCGATGTGCAGGTGCAGTTCGATACCTCACTGCAAACACCCTTGATGCTGGCCTTCTTCGCCACCATCGGCTTGAGCGCAGACTTTGCCAGCCTGAAAAAAGGCGGCCGTGTGGTGGTGGTCTTCCTGCTGGTGGTCACCAGCCTGTTGCTGGTGCAGAACGCCATGGGCATCGGCCTGGCCTCGGCATTGGGGCTGGACCCATTGATGGGCCTGCTGGCCGGTTCGATCACCCTGTCCGGCGGCCACGGCACCGGCGCCGCCTGGGGCGCCACGTTCAGCGAAAAGTTCGGCCTGGCCTCGGCTGCGGAACTGGCGATGGCCTCGGCCACCTTCGGACTGGTGCTGGGCGGCCTGATCGGCGGGCCGGTTGCCCGGCTGCTGATCAAGCGGGTGAAAACGCCGGGGGCCGATGAGGAACTGCCGCAACTGCCCCAGGGTTTCGAGCGGCCTGACAAAGAGCGCCTGATAACATCATTTTCATTTGTGGAAACACTGGCGCTGATTGCGGTAAGCCTGCTTGCCGGTTCTTTGCTCAATGGCGCACTCAAAGGAACTGCATTCGAACTGCCGACGTTTGTGTGTGTGCTGTTCGTGGGTGTATTGCTGCGCAATGGGCTATCCGCATTCGGCTTCTACCGTGTGTTCGAACGGGAAGTTTCGGTACTGGGCAATGTCAGCTTGTCGCTGTTCCTGGCCATTGCCTTGATGTCGCTCAAACTATGGGACCTGGCAGCGCTGGCCTTGCCGTTCTTCGCTTTATTGGCCGCACAGACACTGGTCATGGCGCTGTTCGCAATTTTCGTGACGTTCCGGGTCATGGGTCGTAATTACGATGCAGCCGTATTGGCTGCCGGCCATTGCGGATTTGGCCTGGGGGCCACGCCCACTGCCATTGCCAACATGCAGGCAGTGACCCAGCGCTACGGCGCTTCGAACATTGCCTTTCTTGTGGTGCCCATGGTGGGGGCGTTCTTCATCGACATCATCAATGTCATCGTGATCAAACTCTATCTGGCACTGCCGCTGTTCATGGCAGGTTGATGCCTTTTACCGCACCTGTGGCTTCGCCCGACTATGAGGTTGGCAGTAACGTGCCAAACAGGCGTCGCGGGACTGTAACGTTTTGATTGCACCGTATCGAAAACGCTACATTGATGTACACATGCGGTTATACAAGGGTTTGATAGAGAAACGCTTTTTCACCCCGCGTGCAATGTAGCGTTTTCGTTCCACCGCCAAAAATCGACCACCTAAA
>NZ_BCBD01000211.1:0-8243 GCF_001320345.1 Pseudomonas sp. NBRC 111127
GTACGGGGTCAACCATGACGTGCTGCGGGCTTCGCACCAGGTCATTTCCAACGCCTCGTGCACCACCAACTGCCTGGCACCGATCGCCCAGGTGCTGCACCGCGAGTTCGGCATCGAGCAAGGCCTGATGACCACCATCCACGCCTATACCAACGACCAGGTGCTGACCGACGTTTACCACAGCGACCCGTACCGCGCGCGCTCGGCAACCCAGTCGATGATCCCCAGCAAGACCGGCGCGGCCGAGGCGGTAGGCCTGGTATTGCCGGAACTGGCCGGCAAACTGACCGGCATGGCCGTCCGGGTGCCGGTGATCAACGTGTCGCTGGTGGACCTGACCGTGAACCTCAAGCGCGAGGCCACCGCCGAGCAGGTCAACCAGTTGTTCCTTGAGGCGAGCAAGCATTCCAAGGTCTTGGGCTACAACGCGTTGCCATTGGTTTCCTGCGATTTCAACCACAACCCGCTGTCGTCGATCTTCGATGCCAACCACACCCGCGCCAACGGGCGCATGCTCAAGGTGCTGGCCTGGTATGACAACGAGTGGGGCTTCAGCAACCGCATGCTGGATAACTGCCTGGCGTTGTGCAGGGCACGGTGAGCCTGACGGGGCACTTTTGGCGCCTGTGAGACCCGGCGCCGCGCAGGCGGCGCTCGGTCTCGAATACACAGAACATCCTCCCCCAGCCACCAGCGGGCTCACAATCTTTACCTTTTCCTAACATTTCCAGACTTGACCTTCTGCATAGATGATAAGCATTATCATTAGCTTTTGGTCGGTCAGGTCTTCTCGTGAGTCAGTCCCGGTTCAACGCCGTCTTCCTCCTCCAGCGCCTTTCCCTGCTGCGCACCCTGCAGCGCATGGTCGGCAACCCCAGCACCGCCGAGGACCTGCTGCAGGAAACCTACCTGCGGGTGTCGCGCGCCTTGGGCGAGCGGCCTGTCGAGCACATCGAACCTTTCGTGTTCCAGACGGCCCGCAACCTGGCGCTCGACCACCTGCGCGCCCGCCGGGTGCAGGCCCGCATGCTGGTCGACGACGTGCCCGACGAGGTGCTGCACAGCGTGGCCGCACCGGCCAGCAGCAGCGAGGATGCCGCGCACGCCGAACAACTGCTCAAGCACCTGAGCATCAGCCTGAACCAGCTGAGCGAGCGCCAGCAGCGCATCTTCATTCTCAGCCGCCTGCATGGCGCCACCTACCTGGAAATTGCCGAGCAACTGAATGTTTCGGCCAGTACGGTACAAAAGGAACTGAAGCTGATCATGGCCATCTGCATGGGCGTCGCCGAGCGCCTGAAGTGAACCGGCCGCTGGCCAGCCCCTCAACGTAAAGCCCTTGCCACACCACGCCGCAGCCTTGATCATTTGCAAAAAACCACGCAAGGATTCCCCGTGACCGACAGCCCCGCCCCTCGCCCGTCACCTGCCGGGCCCAATGCCCGTGCGCGTGCCATGGACGAGGCGCTGGAATGGCTGGTACGCCTGCAAGGCGCCGATGCCGACGACACCCTCGCCTTCCAGGCCTGGTTGAGCGCAGCGCCAGAAAACGCCGAAGCCTATGTCGAGGCAGAAGCGCTGTGGAACGGTATGCCGCTGCACCAAGTGGCCACGCAGATGCACCGGCAGCAGCGCCGGTCGTGGCGCGGGCGCCTGCGCAGCCACTGGAAGCCGTTGGCGACGGCAGCCGTGCTGCTGGTTGGGCTGGTGACCTTCGGCAACCTGCCGACACGCCTGCAGGCCGACCACCTGACCGTGGTCGGCGAACGCCAGCGCCTGCAACTGGACGATGGCGCAAAGGTGCTGCTGAACACCAATTCGGCGTTCGCCAGTGACCGCCGCGGCGGCCGCCAGGTCGCGCGCCTGCTGCAGGGTGAAGCCTACTTTCAGGTGCCGCAGAATGCGCCGATGCCGTTGGAAGTCCAGGCCGGGCCATTGCGCGCGCAAGCACGCGATACCGATTTCGCCGTGCGCTACCTCAACGGTGAAGCGCAACTGCGGGTACAGCGCGGCGATGTCGACCTGCAAGGTGCGCGTGACCAGCGCATACGCCTCAGCGCTGGCGACAGCATCAGTGTGGGCCCCCAGGGCATTGGCCAGCGCCAGCGCCCCGACATGCACAAGGACCTGGCCTGGGTCGATGGCCGCCTGGTGTTCGAAAACTGCCCGCTGAGCCAGGTACTGGCCGAAGTCCGGCGCTATTACCCCGGCTGGATCATCAACCGCAATACCCAGCTGGATGACGTTGCCGTAACCGGCAACTACCGCCTCGACCAGCCGCTGGAAACCCTGCGCGCGCTGGCTCACATCACCTCCGCCCAGTTGCATGAGTACCCGGCGCTGGTCATCCTGAACTGACTGTTTGCCTCCCCTACGGCCACGTCGCCGCGCAGCCCGGCATGCCTGTTCAAAGCTTTTGCATTTATTTTTACGCGGTTCTGCGCCCCCATCCGTCTCGTTATAGCCAATGCAACTGATTCTTGTTTAACAAACGAGAACAGACACCTATAACTGTCTGCACGTTTGGGAGCGCTTCCGATGTACACAGGTATTACCCGCTCGTCTTCCCTTCCCCGCCGTACCGGGCAGCTTTCGCTGCTGACCTTGGCATTGCTCGCCAGCGGCGCCTGCAGCCTGCCGGCGCTGGCTGCCGAACCGGCCCGCGCCAGCAGCCCGCGCATGGGCGATTACCGCTTCAGCATCGGCCAGCAACCGCTGGTGTCGGCCATCAACGCCTTCAGCCAGGTCACCGGTTGGCAGGTTGGCTTCAGCGCCGAGTTGGCCGAAGGCGTGGCCTCACCCGGTGTACAGGGTGCGCTGCCGCCAGATGCCGCGCTCAAGCGCCTGTTGCAGGGCACCGGGCTGAGCTTTCGCAAGATCGGCAATGCCAATGTGGTACTCGAACGCCAGGCCGCGAACAATGTGATCGCGCTGCAGCAAGTGACCGTCAGCGCCACCCGCAGCGCCCAGGACGTGAGCCAGGTGCCGAGCACGGTCAGCGTGCAGACCCGAGCGCAACTGGACCGCCAGAACGTCAACAACATCCAGGACCTGGTGCGTTACGAACCGGGTGTGTCGGTGGCCGGCACCGGCCAGCGCAGTGGCCTGAACGGCTACAACATTCGCGGCATCGACGGCGAGCGGATTCTCACCCAGGTCGACGGTGTGGCGATCCCCGACAGTTTCTTCTACGGCCCCTACGCGCAAACCCAACGCAACTATGTCGACCCGGAAATCGTCAAGCGCGTGGAAATCCTGCGCGGCCCGGCCTCGGTGCTGTATGGCAGCAATGCGATCGGCGGCGCGGTCAGCTACTTCACCCTCGACCCCGACGACATCATCAAGCCAGGCAAGGATGTTGGCGCACGCCTGAAAAGCGGTTACAGCTCGGCGGACGAAAGCTGGCTGACCTCGGCCACCGTCGCCGGGCGCCAGGGCGATGTCGACGGCCTGCTGCACCTGAGCCAGCGCAATGGCCACGAGACCGAAACCCAAGGCCACCACAGCGGCGCAGGCCTGGCCCGTACCGAAGCCAACCCGATGGACGTGCGCACCACCAACGTGCTGGCCAAGGCAGGCTGGAACTACGCTGACGACGCCCGCATGGGCGTTACTTACGAGCGCTACAAGGACGACCGCGACCAGAACATCCTCAGCGCCGCGGGAGGGCCGTTCATACCCGGGTTCGGTGGCATGGGCTACTACAAGGCGCGCAGCGGCAACGACACCATCACCCGCGAACGCTTCGGCATCAACCATGAGTTCGGCCTGGACACGCTGTTCGCTGACCAGGTGAAGTGGAGCCTGAACTACCAGGTCGCCAAGACCGACCAGCACACCGATGAAATCTATGCGCCACCTGGCCGCCAGGTACTGCGCACCCGCGACACCCGTTACAAGGACCGCCAGTGGGTGTTCGATGCCCAGCTGGACAAAGCCTTCAGCATCGGCAGCACCGACCACTTGCTGACCTACGGCACCACCCTCAAGCACGAGAAAATCACCGGTTCGCGCAGTGGCACGGGCACCTGCCTGGCCGTAGGCTCGGGTTGCGCTGCCGCCGGCGCGCCGCGCCCGGCCGACGGCCAGGTGCTGGTCAGTGATTTCCCGGACCCGACCGTGAACACCTACAGCCTGTTCGTGCAGGATGAAATCCGCTGGAACCGCTGGACCTTCCTGCCAGGCGCCCGTTACGACTACACGCGCATGCAGCCCAAGTTCACCGAGGCGTTTCTGCGTGGCCTGGAGTCCACCGCCACGGCGCCCACCTCCCAGGACGACTCGGACAAGACGTGGCACCGCGTCTCGCCCAAGTTCGGCCTGACCTACGCCTTCGATGACCACTACACCTGGTACGGCCAGTACGCTGAGGGCTTCCGCACGCCGACCGCCAAGTCCATGTACGGGAAATTCGTCAACCTAGACCAAGGCTACCGGGTAGAAGGCAACCCAGGGCTGGAGCCTGAAAAGAGCAAGGGCTATGAAACCGGCCTGCGCGGCAACTTCGACGCCGGCAACTTCGACGTGGCGGTGTTCTACAACAAGTACCGCGACTTCATCGACGAAGACGCCGTGCAGAGCGCCAACCTGGAACAGACCTTCCAGGCCAACAACATCAAGCACGCCACCATCAAGGGCGCCGAGGTCAAGGGCCGCCTCAACCTTGACCACTTCGGAGCGCCACAAGGCCTGTATACCCAGGGCTCGATTGCCTACACCTATGGCCGTAACGATGACACCGGCGAACCGCTGAACACGGTCAACCCGCTCAAAGGCGTGTTCGGCCTGGGTTACGAGCAACACAACTATGGTGGCTTGCTGAGCTGGACGCTGGTCAAGCGCAAGACCCGGGTCGACGACAGCACCTTCTACTCGCCAGACGGTTCGAGCACGAAGTTCCGCACGCCAGGCTATGGCGTGCTGGACCTGACCGGTTTCTACAAGGTGACCGACGACGTCACCATCAACGCCGGGCTGTACAACCTGACCGACAAGAAATACTGGCAGTGGGACTCGGTACGCAGCTATGACGGCCAGGGTGAAGCGGCTGTGACCCAGCCGGCCAACATCGACCGTTTGAGCATGCCGGGGCGCAACTTCGGCATCAATGTGGTGTGGGATATCTGAAGGTTTCAGGTTTGCAGCGCCTGTGGGATCAGGCGCCGCCCGCGCGGCGCCCGATCCCACAGGCAACGCAATGACCCGTCTGTACATACCCGTTTTTTTTACTGTTCCGCCCCCGCTGCTTCGTCTTGTCTCTAGACGCCCTCTTTCCAAGGACTGCCCCATGACCGACCGCCCAGCCTTGCGCTCCCAGCGCCTGAACCAGATCACCCATGCCCCGCACGCCGAGCTGGATGCCCTGGTCAAATCCCACGCCCCATTCGACAGCCGCGAAAGTTTCGCCCGCTTCGTGGTCGCCCAGTACCTGTTCCAATCCGAGCTGCAGGCCCTGTACAACGACCCGCAACTGATCGCCATCGTCCCCGACCTGGCCGCGCGCTGCCGGGCCGACCAAGCCCGCCTCGACCTTGCCGACCTCGACACCCAGGTGCCGGCCGCGGTGCCGGGTGCCTTGGCCAATCCGAGCCTGGGCGAGGCAATGGGCTGGATCTTCGTCTCCGAAGGCTCCAAACTGGGCGCTGCGTTTCTGATCAAACGGGCCGCAGCGCTGGGCCTGTCCGACAGCTTCGGCGCCCGGCACCTGGGCGAGCCGGCCGGTGGCCGTGCCGAAGGCTGGAAGCAGTTCACCCGCATCCTGGATGCCCTGGACCTGTCGGCCGAAGAAGACGCGGCTGCCGAGCGCGGCGCAGTAGCGGCATTCGAGCGCTTCACCGAGCTGCTCAAGCATGCCGATGCTGCAGATGCTGCGCTGGTTTGATACGCCTTGGCCGGCCACCCTTCCGGTGGCCGCACCGTTTTTTGCAGTGAGACCATGACCCGACCCGCCCGCTCGAAACTCGCCCGCCTGCTGTATGGAATACTGGCTTACGTGAGCCTGGGGGTGGGTCTGGTCGCGATCGTCATTCCCGGCCTGCCAACCACCGAATTCATCCTGCTGGCAGCGTGGGCTGCAACGCGCAGTTCGCCACGGTTGTCGGCCTGGCTGGAAAACCACCGCCTGTTCGGGCCGATTCTGTACAACTGGCGCAACGGCAAGGTGATCCAGCGCCGCGCCAAGGTCAGCGCTACCCTCAGCATGCTGCTCTGTGCAGGCCTGATGCTGACCTTTCTTGAACACCACTGGCCGGTATTCCTCGCCATCGCCGGCATGACCCTGGGCAACCTGTGGATCTGGTCACGCCCGGAGCACGCCTGCACAGCCCCGTCACAAGCTCAGCAACCCTGAGTACAGGGCGTAGGCGGCCAGCGCCGCGCCTGCCAGCACGGCCGCGAAAATCAGCTTTTCCCACGTGGTGAACAGGGTTTGCCGCTGCTCATGCTTGGCCCTGGCGAACAGGATCACGCCCGGGGCATACAGCAACGCCGACAACAGCAGGTACTTGAGCCCGCCGGCATACAGCAGCCAGATGGCGTAGAGCAAGGCAACCAGCGCCACCAGCACGTCTTTGCGCCGCAACCGTGGCTGCGCGGCGTAGCTCTCGCCACGCACCGCCAGCAGCAGCGCATAGGCCGCCGACCACAGGTAAGGCACCAGGATCATCGACGACGCCAGGTAGATCAGGCTGGTGTAAGTGCCGGCCGAGAACAACGTGATCAGCAGGAAACCCTGGATCATGCAGTTGGTGAGCCACAGGGCATTGGCCGGTACATGGTTGGCGTTTTCCTTGGCCAGGAAGCGCGGCATGGTCTTGTCACGAGCGGTGGCGTAAAGAATCTCGGCACACAACAATGCCCAGGAAAGCAACGCCCCCAGCAGCGAAACCGCCAAGCCGATACTGATCAGCAATGCGCCCCAAGGGCCAACGATATGCTCCAGCACCGACGCCAGCGAAGGGTTCTGCAAACCGGCAAGCTCCGGCTGGGTCATCACCCCGAGGGACAGCACGTTGACCAGCACCAGCAGCGCCAGCACACCGAGAAAGCCTAGGACCGTGGCCTTGCCCACATCGGAGCGGCGCTGGGCCCGCCCGGAGTAGACGCTGGCGCCCTCGATGCCGATGAACACGAATACGGTCACCAGCATCATGTTGCGCACCTGCTCCAGCACACCTCCGAACTGAGGGTTGCTCAACCCCCAGATATCACGGGTGAAGATATCGGCGCGGAAGGCGAATGCGGCAATCACCACGAAAATCAGGATGGGCACCACTTTGGCCACGGTGGTCACCTGGTTGATGAACGCCGCCTCCTTGATGCCGCGCAAGACCAGGAAGTGCACCGCCCACAGCAGGACTGAGGCACAACCGATGGCGACAGGCGTGTTGCCCTCGCCAAATACAGGGAAGTAGAAACCCAGGGTGCTGAACAGCAGCACGAAGTAGCCGACGTTGCCCAGCCAGGCACTGATCCAGTAGCCCCATGCCGATGAAAAGCCCATGTAGTCGCCAAAACCGGCCTTGGCGTAGGCGTACACCCCCGAGTCCAGTTCCGGCTTGCGGTTGGCCAGGGTCTGGAACACGAAGGCCAAGGCCAGCATGCCCACCGCAGTGATGGCCCAGCCGATCAGCACCGCCCCTACATCGGCACGCGCCGCCATGTTCTGCGGCAACGAGAATATCCCGCCGCCAATCATCGAGCCGACCACCAACGCGATCAGCGCGCCCAAGCGTAGCTTCTGACCCGGTTCGCTCATGTATCCCCCGTTTTTTTCGCCAATGTCATACGAATGCAACAGCGTTCGCGGCCATATAGAAACGCTTGCTTATAGTGAACCCATTCACAAAAAGACGCGCGGTAATAACAGTTTTATCTATAAATAGATCCTGTAAAAACTAGCAGCTAGATAGTCACTGGAAAAGAAATTGATAAAAGTCGAAATATGCGTAAAAAAGTGGCGAAAGCCGCGAAAGCGACTAGCGTCAAGCATCGCAGGTTGAACAGAGCGTTTGCTCTAGAATGACATGGAGGTGCCAGTGCGCAAGGCCTGCAGCTTGAGATGTCGGCACACTCCAGGAGCACCGTGAAGGTTTTTTCCTACTTCACGGCACCATGACCTGACCCACGTCAGCGAATGGCTGAGACGGCGGATTTATGCTGTCGTCAACTTTCTCCTGGCAGGAGTTGTTAAATGTCTGATTCATCCGGAAAATTGAAACTCGGTGCATTAGTTGCACTCGTGG